>CALCQT010000115.1 GCA_937894825.1 uncultured Anaerolineaceae bacterium | reverse complement strand
GTCCAGCAAATGATCGCCATTGTTCGCGCGGTTGATATTGAAGCCAAAGTATTAATTCTGGACGAACCGACGTCCAGTCTGACTTCTGTGGAAGTTGAAAAACTGTTTGAAACCATGCGGAAGCTCAAAAACGCCGGTATTGGAATCATTTTTGTCACCCATTTTTTAGATCAGGTCTATGAGATTTCAGACCGTATCACGGTCCTGCGCAACGGCGAATATATCGGAACCTACCGGGTCGAAGACCTCCCCAAAGTCGCGCTCGTCTCGAAAATGGTCGGAAAAGAATTTGACGAACTGGACAGTGTCCGCAACCAACCGGACGGCAAAACCGCCTTTGAAACAACGCCGCTGCTTCAGATCAAAAACGCCTTCAGCGACAGCGGGCTGAAAAACATCTCACTGGAAATCCATTCCGGCAATGTGTCCGGTTTGTCCGGACTGTTAGGATCCGGACGCACCGAAACCGCCCAGCTCATATTTGGGATTGGGCATCTTACCGAAGGTGAGATAGACTACCGGGGAAAACCAATGCGGTTGCATAGTCCCATTGACGCAATCCGGAATGGGATTGCTTATTGTCCTGAAAATCGGAAGACGGAAGGCATCATCGGCGATTTAAGTATCCGGGAGAACATCATCCTGGCGCTGCAAACCAAAAACGGTATGAAACGGCCAATTTCCCGTAAGGAAGCCGAAAAAATTGCGGATGAATATATCCGCATTCTGGAAATTAAGACCCCCTCCGCAGAGCAATTGACCAAGAACCTTTCCGGCGGAAATCAACAAAAAGTGATTCTCGCACGCTGGCTGGCAACGCAACCGGATCTCCTGATCCTGGATGAACCGACCCGCGGGATTGACGTCGGCACCAAAGCGGAGATTCAGAAAATGGTGATGGATCTGGCGGACCAGGGCATTGCACTGATTTACATCTCTTCAGAACTCGATGAAATGCTGCGCTGCTGCGATACCATCGCCGTTCTGCGGGAAAAAGAAAAAGTCGCCGATCTGGCTGGGAATGAGATCAATGAATCGGTCATTATGGACTATGTCGCGGGAGGACGGAAATAATGAAAAAGTTGATGAAAAATCAATCCTTCTGGCCGCTCGTCGTTCTGTTGATCATCCTGCTTGTTAATGGAATCACTTCAAAAGGGACTTTCTTCGAAATTCGGGTCGTTGAAGATCATTTTTACGGACGTATCATCGACATTATCCGGAATGGCAGCGTTTTGATGATTCTTTCCATCGGCATGACCATGGTTCTGGCGACCGGAGGCACTGATATTTCGGTCGGGTCCGTAATGGCCATCTCCGGGGCGATCGCCTGCAGCGTCGTTGATAAGCGGCTTTTTCCCGGGTTGAACGGCTCAGTTCCAATGGCAATTCTGCTCGCAGTCGGCGCCGGCATCCTGTGCGGCGCGTGGAACGGCCTGCTCGTTTCAAAGTTGAAACTGCAGCCAATTGTCTCAACCATGATCCTGTTGGTCGCCGGCCGCGGCATCGCGCAGTTGATCACCAACGGAAAAATTGTCACCATCAACGCTCCCGGTTATTATTTCCTTAATGGTGGTTACATCCTTGGCTTGCCGTTCCCGATGTTTATCGCGGCTTTTTTCCTGATTGCCTTCCTGTTATTCACCAAACGAACACCCTTCGGATTGTATGTTCAGTCCATCGGCATCAACCCGCGCTCCAGCTATTTCGCCGGGATCAACACTGATCGCATTAAATGGATCGTTTACACGCTTTCAGGGATGATGGCGGCTGTGGCAGGATTGGTCGAG
>CALCQT010000114.1 GCA_937894825.1 uncultured Anaerolineaceae bacterium | reverse complement strand
AATCATGCATGGATGCCCCATCTTAAAATCCTGTTCAGAACGACAGGACCTGCCCTTGAGATAACAAGGAACAGATCCTGCTCAAATCAATCGCGTAAGCGAAATTATTTTCCTTTATTCCTCAAGATAAGCATAGTGGGTGATGTCGATTTCGGTACCAAGCACATGCGTTTCGTAACCTTTCAGTTTCGGGTTGACCAGGTAGGTCTTGGCAGCCTGCACCAGCGGGATCAAAACGGCATTGTCGATCAGGTACTGATTGGCCTCACGCAGGTGTTCCCAGCGCAATTCGAAGTCATTTCCATCCTCTTTTTCCAGTGCGTTGACCCATCCGGTCAGTTCTTCGGACACCCACTTGCTGTGGTTATGTTCGTAGTTGGTCTCGTGCTGTTTGACATAGGAAAGCGGATTATAATCACCAGTCCAGCCGCCCAGCGCCAGATCAAATTTGTAGCTCATCATTTCTTCAAAGCGAACAGAGGAGGGCACGTTGGCCAGGTTAATTGTCAACCCGGGCAAATTGGTTTCCCAGACGCTCTGCAGGTACTGGCCAACCTTGACACTTTCGTCGGCGTCAGAAGTCACCAGGCGCAGTTCAATGCTTTCTTTGCCCAATTCTTCCAGCGCTGCCGCGAATAACTTCTGAGCTTCTTCAACATCGGTATAAACCAATACGCCGAAATCCTCAGCGATGCTCTTCTCGTCAACCGGGCTGACCGCGATACCGTTCGGGATCACACCCACCGCCGGGATGCCGTCGCCGTTCAGGATGTCGCGAGCCAGTTCTTCGCGATCCACCGCCAAAGAAAGGGCTTTGCGCAAGTTCAGGTTTTGCAGCAGTTCATTCGAGCTGATGCCCAATTCAACGTTAGTCGCCCGCAGGGTCTGAACGGTCACAACAGCCGGATCACCTTCATAAAGCGTGATGTAATCGCCGGTGATACGGGCAGCGTCCAACTGACCGGCCTCAAACAGATTTACGCCGGTGGCAACGTCTTTGATGACCTGGATGTTGATCTGATCGAAATAGATATTTTCCGCATCCCAGAAATAAGGATTTTTCACGAAACGCCAGGAGATATCCGTCCCGTTCCAGCCTTCCAGCACATACGGACCGCTGGAGAGCAGATTTTCCGCAGTCAAAGCATAATTTTCACCCTGTGCTTCGGCAAATTCCTTGTTGACCGGGGCCAGGAGGACCGTTGTCAATTCTTTATCAATAAACGGATTGGGAGCAACGAGCGTGATTTCAATTTCGGTATCCGAGAGTGCTTTGATACCAAGTTCTTCCACTGCTACGGTGCCATCAACAATTTCAGAGGCGTTTTTGATATAGGACAAGTTCTTCGCACTCTGGGAACCGGTGGCAGGATCAACCACGCGTTGGGCTGCATAGACGACGTCCGCCGCAACAATCGGCGTGCCGTCCGAAAAAGCCGCGTTATCGCGAATCGAAAACGTCACCGTCAGCCCATCTTCACTGATTTCAGGGGCTGCCACAGCCAGCGCCGGCAGCGCTTCGTTGTTTGAATTGAGTCGATAGAGCGGTTCTACGATGAATCCGATTTCTTCCGAGCTGATCACATCGTAGGTTTTGCCGGAATCGAAGGTGGTGACTTCGCCGGGAGCGACCCAATTGAGAACCTTCAGATTCTCCGCATCCTGCGCCGTAACGATCGAGAAGGCGCTGACCAATAAAACTGCACTGATAATGATGGATAAAAACTTTTTCATTGCTAAATTCCTTTTCTTTGTTAGATTTGTCCGAACGGACAAATTTGATCCTGAATTTTTAAAGAAAAAACGGAATCCCTGTCCTTTACGAGGATTCCGTTATGGTTTTCGGTTTCAACCGCTATGATTCAGCCGTATCAACTTATGAACATTGATCCCCGCAGCGCGACCGCGCCGGACATGGAGTTACACATACACATACACATGCCCATAGGCATCGGGATGGAAATGTTCAACACGGCTTTGACGTTATGTTTGCTGCTGATCATTTGGTTCTCCTTCATAAGTTTTTTACAAACCAACAAAACTGTCCCTGCATTGAATAAAAAAACGGAGGTCCTCTTCCGCGAGAGCCTCCGTTCTTTCTCATGAATCACAAAACTGCGATCAGGACGGGTTCCCTCGCTTGCAATCCATACACATCATCATAGAACAATGAATTCTGTTTATCATAATGTTCAAAATTATACGCAATCCATTTTCCATGTCAACCGGTTTTTCAAAAGTCGTGCGAAAGTGATTACATCTCAAAATCTGAAGTCTGAAAGACCTCACCGGAGCTCCGATTCGCGGATGGGCACCTAAGTGGAATTTTTATTGGAGGTACGAAAAGCAAGGTACTGAAAAGCAGCAGCGCCGCCGTGACCATCCAGCAACCCGAAATACCGAATCGGTTCACAACCGGCACCGCAAAGGCGCTCGCCAGCAGGCTCCCGGCCTGAACCGTCAGACTGTAAATGCTCAACATGGATGCACGGACATTCGACGGTGTATTCGCGTTTACCAGTACACTCTCAGCGAGTCCTCCCAATCCGACAAACAGGTAAACGAAAATATAAGCGGCGGCATACCCGGTCACCGCTCCCAGCGATGCCATCGCGTTCAGCCCAATAAACAACAGCGTGCGTGATAAAAAATAGAGGGTTTTGCCGGATATACCGTGCCCGATCGCTTTCGAGCCGAAGAAACTTCCGACAGAAGTCATGATGAAGCCTTTCTTTGCCATAAACCTCGATGTAGCGGTCGGTAAAAAGCGCTTCCAGACTTCCACTCCCCAGCGCCTTCCCGATGCCCTTAAAAGCCATTCCGGCATAAAGGACCGGGAACGAGCCAGACAAACACAAGAGAAGGCTGGTGATATGAAAAACAACCGACCAACAATACGTGTCCCTGCGCCCGAACAGGTCAGCGAATAAACCGCTCGGCAGCTCAAGCAGAATAACCGTCGCTGAAAGAATGGATATGCCTATTGAGAGTTCTTTGACCGACCCACCTTTACCGGTAAAAATAAGGCTCATGATCGGCAACAGCAGCCCAAGCGAAAAAGCTTCCAGCAAGAAAACCAGAACATAGGTCCGGCGCTTCATTTTGACTCAACCTTGTAGGCGATCAACACATATTCATAAGGAACGGTATCCACACCGCCCATCTCATTCTTTTTTACAAAATCTGCGATCATGCGATAAATCTGATCCGCCTGCTCCTGGGTCACGTGAACAACGCCGGAGACAAAATCCGCTTCGAAATGATCCTGGGTATGGACATCCCCGCCAATCGCGTCCAGTTTATCCAGATAACTCTCAAAAACAGAGGCAATGATATTTTGCAGCAATACTTTCTTTTCATTATCCAGGCGGTCTTCACATTTGCTCAGGCTGACTGTTTTCGGCAGTACTTCGTAAAACGAAGCCCGGATGCCGCGGATCATCTCGGTGTGGTGAAGTCCGACCAGCCCAATGGATTCCAACTGCTGCAAGTGATACTTTGCGCTCGAATGAGTGATCTCAAGGATGTCGGCAAGACGCTTGGCTGTTACCGGCTTCCCCACTTGCGACAAAATCCGCAAAATTTTCTGCCGGAGAGGGTGCATAAATATACGTAAATCCTTTTCGCTCCGGATGTAGACCGTGTTATCTTCATTCATAAATCACCTCAATGTAACAATTTTTAATACATAACAATTTTTATTATAAAAACAAAGATCAAAAATGTAAACCCTTCCTGTCTATACAAAATATGATACGGGTGTCTAGCATGGTTTCTCGGTCAGTGTGCCGGTTTTCCATTCCCCAACCGGTATAATTCAAGACGGCAAATGGCTGCTTTCAGCAGCGTCAGCCCGTTTGGAAACGATCTGTGAAAATTCAGGTTCTGATTGACAACCCAACAGACCTAAATCCGAAATTTGGAAGATGTAATTGCCGGAAATATTTATCTGCAGGCAATCATTACACTGGCAACAAATCACGAAATCAATTCTCAGGAGAAATTCTTATGAAAATCATCGTATTGGACGGATATACCGCAAACCCCGGCGACTTGAGCTGGACCGGGTTGGAAGCGCTGGGAGAATTGACGGTTTACGACCGCACTGACCCATCCAACAAACAACTCATTATCGAGCGGGTAGGCGACGTGGACGCTGTCTATACCAACAAAACACCTGTTTCGCGCGAAGTCATCGAATCCGCACCCAACCTCAAATTCATCGGCGTGCTGGCCACCGGCTATGACGTGGTCGACACAGTTGCGGCGAAAGAAAAAGGGATCCCCGTTTCGAATGTCCCGGAATACAGCACAGCGGCGGTCAGCCAACTCACGATTGCACTTCTGCTCGAAATTTGTCACCACGCTGGTCATCATGACCGGGCGGTTCATGAGGGCCGGTGGGAGAATGCCATTGATTATTGCTTCTGGGATTATCCGCTGATCGAACTGGCCGAAAAAACCATTGGGATCATCGGATTCGGCAAGATCGGTCAGGCAACCGGGAGAATCGCCAAAGCGCTGGGCATGAAAGTGTTGGCGCACAACAGATCCGTCAGTGACTCCGGTCTGGAGATCGCCGAATACGTTTCACTGGCTGACCTCCTTGAGAAATCCGACGTTATCTCGCTGCACTGCCCGCTTTTCCCGGAAACAAAAGGGATCATCAACAAAGACAGCATCGCGAAAATGAAAAACGGCGTGATCCTCCTGAACACCAGCCGCGGCGGATTGATCGTCGAGCAGGATCTGGCGGATGCGCTGAATAGCGGAAAAATCTACGCCGCCGGCGTGGATGTCGTGAGCGCCGAACCAATTCGAAGCGATAACCCGTTGCTCAAAGCCAAAAACTGCATCATCACACCCCATATTGCCTGGGCGCCAAAAGAAAGCCGCCGGCGTCTGATGGAGACCGCGATCGAGAACCTGTCCCGCTTTATCCAGGGCGATCCGATCAACGTTGTCAATCAATAAATTTTTATACCGCTGACTATAGATGCAGGGGGCCTGCCGGTCCGTTTTGAAGGACGCAGACTCCCTGTAAATTTATCTCTTCGTACGCCAATCTCAAGTGCTTCATAATTAAAGCATCAATAGCCATATTTCGGTTATGCTTAATTAACCGGTGGGATTTTTGTGTCATCTTCACAGGGGGAATACGATGGCAACCGGAGAATGAAATTGGAATAAATCCCATCCTCAGGCCTTCCAATGGGGATGCGATTTGTGATATAAACAAAATCATTTTATTGGTGCCGGTCCGGTTTACAACCGGCCAGTCCGCCAATGTTTGCTTTTTAAGGAGTAGCGGGAATGAAAAAACAGGAAATTATCGGAATCATCGCTGTGGTCGCTCTGGTCGTCGCAGTGCTGGTTATTTGGAAACAGGCATCACAGGGAGAAGAGAAAGGTTCGGACACGATGAATGAAGCCAGTTTTATTAAGGTATTGGAAAAATCAGTGACCAATCTTGATGGCACGCCGGCGGACCTCAGTGCCACAGCAGGGAAACCGGTTTATGTAAAATTTTGGGCCTCCTGGTGTCCTGTCTGTCTGGAGACGTTGGACGAAACAGGGGAACTGGCTGCCGAAGCAGAGGATTTCACGGTTCTGAGCGTCGTGTCGCCCAACTACAGTTCGGAGATGAACGCCGTCGACTTCAGGGATTGGTACAAAGAAATTGAAGTGAAGGAACTGCCAGTCCTTCTGGACGAGGGCGGTTCACTCGCAAGAAGCCTTGGCATCCGTTCATATCCGACGTCCGTTTTTATCAACCAGAACGGAAATCTGTTTGCCTCCTATCCCGGACAGATCGCTAAAGATCAGGTCCACCGCCTGATCAACCAGGCGAAAGGCTCGTCACAGACCGAAACAGCGGACCCAGCGGCAGATACCACAGCAGAACCAACCCCGGAACCTACCCTCACGGGCGAGACAGGCGCGGCAGTACCCAAAGAAATCTACTTTGCGGGCGGTTGCTTCTGGGGCGTCGAGGCATTTATGGAAAAGCTGCCCGGTGTGCTGGATGTTGAGTCGGGCTATGCGAATGGCAAGTGGGATAACCCAAGTTATGAAGATCTGATCTATCGTGATTCGGGACACGCGGAGACGGTGAAGGTCACCTATGACGCCCGGATCACCGACATTCCGCTGTTGATGGATTATTACCTGTCCGTCATCAACCCCTTCAGCGTCAACCGGCAGGGAAACGACGCTGGCGTGCAATACCGCACCGGAATTTATTTTACCGATCCACAGGATGAGCCGGTGATCGAAGCTCGCATGGCCGAAGAACAAAAGAAATACGAACGTGAGATCGTGGTGGAAGTCCTGCCGTTGGAACGTTTCGATCCCGCGGAAGAATATCATCAGGATTATCTGGACAAGAACCCTGGCGGCTATTGCCATATCGACCTCAATCTGGCGAATGAGATTCTGATCGATCCCGCCCGGTATCCGAAACCGGACAAAGCGGAACTGAAAGAAAAACTGAACGACGAGCAGTTTGAAGTGACACAGAACAGCGCTACCGAACCCTCGTTTTCAAACGAATATTGGGATCTGTTCGAACCCGGCCTGTATGTCGATATCGTGACCGGCGAACCGCTCTTTTCCTCCAAAGATAAGTACGAAGCCGGCTGTGGCTGGCCCAGTTTCACAAAACCGATTGTGCCTGAAGTCGTGACCGAACATGTGGACACCAGCTACAACATGGTCCGAACAGAAGTGCGCAGCCGCAGCGGTGATACCCATCTGGGGCATGTATTTGACGATGGACCAGCCGAACTCGGCGGCAAACGGTACTGCATCAACAGCGCGTCGATTCGTTTCATCCCCGAAGCGGATATGATCGCGGAAGGATACGGCTATCTGCTGCGGGTCGTTCAGAATAAAAGCGAAGACCCGGACTGGAACGAATCAAGCCAGATTAACCCTTGACTATCCCCCAGGGTGCGGCCTTATGATGGCAGGCGGAGGTGATAACCATGTATATCAATGAAGTCTGCAAAGAATGTAATCTGACCAAAAAAGCGGTCGAATATTATGAAAAGCAGGGTCTGATTCAGCCCGCGACACTTGAAAACGGCTACCGGGATTATTCCGAACAGGATGTGGCCCGATTAAAGGAGATCGCGCTCCTGCGCAAACTGGATATCGGCACAGCGGATATCCGCGCCATTCTGGAAAGCCGGAATAAAGCCGCGATCCTTTCGAAAAACAGCTATCTGCAGGAACTGAAACTGCAGAAAACAACCGCGCAGCAGCACGGCATTGAAGCGCTGATCCGGAATTATGACCTGAACAAAGCGGCGCAAATTATCGAACAGGAAATCGACCCATTTTTGTCGATCAAGGAGCGGCTGGTACAGGCCTTTCCCGGAACACTGGGGATGTACCTGGCCATCCATTTTGGATTCTTCCTGCAAGGCACCATTGACGGTCCGGAGAAGGAAGCGGCCTACCGGAAATGCGTCGCTTATCTGGATGGGCTGGAGAAAACCGAAATTCCGGAAGATCTGAAAAGATCCATCGAAGCAGCTTTTTCGCTGATGGAAAAGTCCGAGATGGAAAAAATCTCAACCGGGGTCGCCGACAGCATTGAGAACATTGAAACCTTTATGGATGAAAAAGAAGAATTCATCCAGGCTTACCTGGAAATGCGCACTTCAGATGAATTCAAACAATCGGAGGCTGGAAAGTTCCAAACGCTCCTGCGGGAAATGCTGCAAAAAAGCGGATATGAGTGCGTTTTTCTGCACAATTTGAAAATTCTGAGTCCGGATTACCGCGCTTACACTGAAAAACTGAGTGCAGCCGACGCGGTTTTTTTGGAAAAATATCCGCAAGCGGCAGACCTCAATAAATAATCAGAGCTGCTATTTTAGTTTCGCGCGACGCGCGAAACTAAAATAGCAGCAAACCAATTCCTTCATAACCGCAATGGCAGCCTGTTGTCTGAACCGGCATGGTGATCGGTCGGGTTAGGATCGGGTGTTTGGATCCATCGACACCAGCCGTTTTTCGCCTTGAATGGCCTGAATCGGGGCGATGTTCTGTGTGACTTCCAAGGTTCCCAGAAATTCTCCATTCGCATCGCGAACAGCAAAATAACGGATCAGAATAAACTTCTCCCCCATGCGGATCCAGAAATCCTCATGGTCTTTTTTCCCACTGCGCAAATCCGCCACAATCGATTCAACGATGTGCACACTGGCAGGCGGATGGCAATTGGCAACCTTGCGCCCAATGATGGATGTCGTCCGCGCAAACACCCGTTCCGTCCCCTGCGAAAAATACTTCACTTCGTCATTCTTGTCGACAAACGTGATGTCGACCGGCAGCGTATTCAGCAGATATGTGATCTCGGCAACGTTCAGAACGCCGGAAGGCAGCCGAACCGTACCGGAATCCGCCGGGAGGCCTGCCGCGGCAAGTTCCGGTTCAAGCGCTGTTTCAGCCTGCGGTTCCCATTCCGGCGGTTCGGGGATCAGGCAGAACCCGATCTCAAAACTGCCGTCCGCCATGCTTTTCAGCTCAGCCGGCCCCACATGCTCCAGCATCATCGGGAACAGGATGTGCTCTTCTTTGAAAATCATGTCCGTGATTCGGAGCAGCGTCGCTTCCACCTTTTCGCGGATCCTTTCTCTGTCTGTTCCGTCACCGGTCAGCAATTGGCGCGTTTCTTTGATTTCCCGCCGGATTTCATCATCCACGCCCCACATCACCTTGGGCGGACCGGAGATGCCATTCTTCTCCAGATAGGGGAAGATCAAATTCTCTTTCTTGCTGTAATGCAAATCGATCGTGCGCAGCAGTTCGAAACCCGCCCGCAATTTCTTCAGCGTATCCGCGGAACCGGTGGCGAGAAAAGCCGCCAGATGCGGCCGGACATTGTTTTCAATCACTGCCTCCAGCGCCCGATTTTCCAGTTTGAAGGTATGCACCGGATGTCCCGCGACTTCGGTCGGATCGGTCTGTGGTTCGGCCAGCGATTCGCGGAAAACAGCCGCGTGCACATCGCACAACCGCTGGACTTCCTCAACCGGCAACCCGTTCGCGATCAATTCCTGCTCAGCTTCTGAAATTTCGGAGGCCGAGACACCGTCAAAGGCCTGTTTAAACTGCGCTTTTACCTCATCAACGCTTTTTCCGGCGTGCAGATCGGAAATCATCTGTTTGACGACAGATTTCCGATATTCCTTGTTATTAATTTCCTGACTCATCTTTAAGTTCTCCTGCGTTGGGTCGGACAATCCGCTCGTTCTTCCATGCACAGAATTGTCCGTTGATTCCGAAACCGCCGAGTTAGCAACGGTATCGAAAGAATAATTTGTATTTACACACTGATCATAACAAAAAGCCGTCCATTCAATGTTGTTTTTACAACACGCAAAGCAATTTGAATCTCCGAATTTTTCGCAGAACGACTGTATTATTCATTTTTCATAATTTTTCTTTATAATTCAACTAAGCAGCCTGAAATAGAAATACACACTGGGACAGGGCCGAGACTGCATTTTCCGCAGAGACTCTGTCAATCCAATCAGGACCGGCAAAAGATCTGATCACAGTCGATCTTTCATCCGATTCCGAAGTTGGCAGGTTCAAGCATGAGGTTAAAATAATATGGCAAACACACAAAAAATTGTGCCCCATTTCTGGTTTGACACAGAGGCGGTTGAAGCCGCCAGATTTTATGTCGACACCTTTGCCGTGCTCGGCAATTGTGAAATTTTATCCAGCACGACACTGCATGACACACCCTCTGGAGATGCCGAGACGGTGACTTTTCAACTGGCAGGATACACCATCATGGCCATCAGTGCCGGGCCGATCTTCAAAATCAACCCATCCATCTCACTGATGGTAAATTTTGATCCAGCCCGGGATCCGCAGGCGCGGGAGCAAAATTTACCATCAGTGAGATG
>CALCQT010000113.1 GCA_937894825.1 uncultured Anaerolineaceae bacterium | reverse complement strand
GTGACCCAACCTTCCGTGGTATCGTAAAGTTGCCGGACTTCCGACTCTTCCGGTATTAAGAGGTGGATTTGTGCTAAAAAGGTCCGCACCTGGTCAATTGAGAACTCAAGATCAGCGGAACGAATTTCCAGGATTTTCCCGTTTGCGCGCAGCCGGGCCAGTGAAAAGGGTGGGTCCCGGCGGGTGATTAAAATAAAGCGCAATCCTTTGGGAAAATGTTCAAGCAAAAACGCAACGCCCTCGTGAATCTGCCGATTATCGATCAGATGATAGTCATCCAGGATAATTGTGGCCTCAGTCTCCATTTCCGCACAGGCATTGATCAGCGCAATCATGATCGATTTGAGCGCGAGCATCGGCCGGCCTTCGATTGAATAGGTAACTTCGGCAAATTCAAGCTCGGGGACCAATTTTTTGCACAAAGCTGCCAGATAGCGGCAGAATGTAGTCAGATCATTGTCGTTTGGATCTAAAGATAACCATCCAATTGGCGACCTGGTCTGTGAGGCCCAATCCGCAACCAGGGTTGTTTTTCCATATCCGGGAGGTGACGAAATCAGGATGAACCCTTGTTGGATACCCGTTTCGATTGTGTCGACCAAATTTTGCCGGTGAACCAGATTCTCGCGAACCGCCGGCGTCATCAATTTGGTTTTGATTAATGGAAACTCCAGCACCCCTTTCATTTTTTCCTTTCGTTCAGATGCGTTCCTGTTTCGAGCTTTTCAAGAAGTGGTTCCTATTATTATAAATACGAAAAAAGACTGTAAAATTTGCATCCTTTCATGGATGTGAGAGATAAACTGATGAATTCAATATAGCATTTCCTCTATTAGAAAAGCATAAATATTTCCAAAACAAAACCAGGTGCAGATATAATCCTTTTAAACAAGTACGAAAGGAGTACGATCATGTTTAAACAAGTTGAACTAAAATACGATTTTAATGCGCTTGAACCTGCTATTGATGAGCTGACGATGGTTACTCATTATACAAAGCATCATGCGACATATACCAATAATCTCAATTCCACGCTCGAGAAGGATAGCTGGCTGGCCGGAAAGACAATCGAAGAAATTCTTGCCGGGCTGGACAATGTGAAAGACGAAGCTGTTCACACAGCAGTGCGCAACAACGGCGGTGGTTTCTATAATCATAACCTCTATTTCGACACCCTTTCTCCGAATGGCGGTGCTGCTCCGAAAGGTGCGCTTGCGGCTGCGGTTGACAAGGCCTTCGGCAGCTATGACAGCTTGAAGGAAAAACTTTCGGCGGCTGCTATCGGCCGTTTCGGCTCCGGCTGGGGCTGGCTTTCCACAAACAAAGCCGGTGAGCTCAAAATTTCATCCAGCCCGAATCAGGACAATCCGCTTTTTGAGAGCAAAGGTGAGTGGAGCCCGATTTTCGGTATCGACGTTTGGGAACACGCGTATTATCTGAAGTATAAGAATGTGCGTGCAGACTATGTTAAGGCGATTTTTGACGTGGCGGACTGGGACCGTGTTGCGGAGTACTATGGTCAATTTGCCGGATAATCTTTTTATTTGGCAGTAAGTTAGTCATTGCGAACATTGTGAATTATGTGAGGGCGCTGAAATATGGGGCGCCCTTTTTCTGTTTAATATAGACGTGATCAGGTTATCAAAGGTAAAAGGTCTTCATGATGGGGTACGGCAAGAAAGTAGTGTGCGCTCTCTCCTACATAGGCGCCTCGCAGTTCTGCGGGCAGCACAGTGCTCTGTCCGGGCGTCGCAGGCGGACATCGCGAACGGGTGGAGCCTCACAATCAAAAAGAAATTTTCTGAAAAAAAGATTATACTTTCCGGCGAAGACTACGTTTGCCGGCAGCCCGAATGCAGTACCCTGGCTCCGGACCTGAGAGAGGGTCGTTTGAAACTGAGGCTGAAAGGTTTTTATGTCGGCAGAGGAACAAATCAAAACATACCTGGATAAATTGCACGATGTGCGGATTATTCGATATTTTTCTTTTTTTCTGCTGGGCGGCGGCGGTGCGGTCACTCCGTTCCTGAATCTGTTCTTTGCCCGTCAGGGATTGGACGGTACTCGGATCGGATGGATCCTCGCGCTTGGATCATTCATCACCCTGTTTGCTGCTCCTTTTTGGACCCGAATTCATTCCGAAACGAAACATCCGCTTTTTTATTTTGAACTCTCGCTGTTTCTTGCCGGACTGGTTTCGCTGGTTCTGGCACACCAGACGATGTTTCTCTGGCTGGTGCTTTTTTATGCGATCCGGGTCTTTCTCAGCGCCGGACATATTCCGGTTCTGGATATTTTGACGCTGCAGATCACTGACGGAACGGATCAGGAATATGGCAGTGTTCGCTGGTGGGGATCATTTGGTTGGGCTGTGATTGTGCTGGGAACAGGATGGATCATCCAGCAGACTTCGATGAAATCCATTTTTTTTCTTTATGCAATTTTTTCGTTGATTACGATTTTTCTTTTGCGGCAAATCCGGATTCCACCGATCAGGCAACCCTCGTCTGAGGGCAAAAACCAATCCGGATATCTCAAGTTTTTTGGGCAGATTCTTCGCACGCCCTTTTTGTTAAGCCTGAGCCTGATGCTGTTGATCACCGGACTGGGAAACCTGGGTGTTCTCCAGTTTGAAACCCTTTTTCTGGACAAGCTGGGTGCGAAAGAAGGATTGATCGGGATTGCGGGGATGGTCAGCGCGACGGTCGAGATCGCCGGCATGCCGCTGGCGGATAAGCTGATTCGGAAAAAATCCGCTTTGTTTGTTCTTCTGATCGCGCTGGGGATGAATTGCGTTTTTCGCTTGCTGGTTTACCTTTTTCCGAGTATCTGGATGATTATTCTTACCCGTGCAGTTGGCGGGATTGCTTTCAGTTTTTATACGGTCGCACTGATTAAATGCATCAGCCTGCACACCGAACCCTCAAGTACCGGGATGATTCTCATGTTTATGACGATCATTATTCCCAGCTTCATTAATATCGCTTTTAT
>CALCQT010000112.1 GCA_937894825.1 uncultured Anaerolineaceae bacterium | reverse complement strand
TTCACCTGGGAGAATCCCGCCTGACGCTTGAGCCCGAACCGGACGACCGCCAGGCCGATCCACCCGGACGCAGCAAAAAACAACGTTGGGGTATTCTGCTGTTGCTCTCGCTATTGTTGGCACTGCTGACTGGAATCACATATTTTACCAACGCCTCCTTAAATCCGAAGACCTCACCCACAATAACCCTCACCCCCAGCCTATCACAAGTTAAGGCAACTATTACCCCGGCAATCTCTGAAATCCGATTCGAAAAATTCATCCTGTGGATCCAACCCGACGAAATTGATTCCGCCAATCCGGTAACAATCCCAAATCGCAACAACCCTGAGAAAACACCCGGCGTACGAACAGTCGATCCGCAGTTGGTTTTTTCACAGAAATACGCGGAACTTGTTCCAGACGACGCATCCGAAGCAGGGTACCGGCTGATCCGGCATATCCCTGGAACTACCCTTCGAACAGGACAAGAGGTCTTACTGGAATGGGACATTCAGGGCACGACATCGCTGCGGATTGAGCCAATTCCAGGAGAACTCCCGACGGCAGGCAGGCACGCGTTCACACTAAAGGAATCAACCAATTTCACCTTGACCGCCACGAATGGACAGAAGACACAATCATTTATTCTCCCTGTAGTTCTGGATAAAATCGAGCCCTCGGCTATCTCAGCGCCAACGCCGGCAATTACCTTTTTCCGCGCCAGTCCAGCCTCGGTCACCAGCGGACGGGAAGTAAGATTATCCTGGTACGTAACCGGAAAACCAACCCGCATCCAACTCTATTCCACCGCAAGCGCCTCCTCCCGAATCCAACCCACCACACTCGCCAGCTCATCCCCTTCTGCAGAGCCCGGCACATTGCTTGCGGATCAGCTGCCAGCCTCAGGGTCATTCCCCGCCACGATCAGTGCGGATACCGTTTTCATTTTGCGGGTCTGGCATGAAAACCGCACTTTCTCTGAAACTGTTGAAGTGAAAGTGACGCGAGCAAGCGCTGCCACATATGTCACCTATAGCCCCACCCGAACGCAACGTCCGTCCGTCGTTCCCGCAGCCACAAAAACAAATCCGGTACTCATCAAAACAGCGGTCGAAATTCGGGAAATCCAGCCCAATTCAACGTCATACGTCAAAGGGGAATCCCTCATCATTTATGCCGGTATACAGGCATCACAGGAAAGCGGGCGCATTCCGGCCGGAACCATTCTCATCAGTGACGGCATTTCAAGCTGCACGATCACACTGCCCCGCAGTTCCTGTGAATTGACGCTGGCGGCCTCGGGGCAAACCTCACTGACTGCGCGTTATTCCGGGGACAGCTTTCATCAACCTGCCACTGCAGACGGCCCGGCCATTCTGATTTCAGGAAAGCAGACGGCAACAATTCGGATCAGCGGGCTCTCTCCGCAGCAATCTGTCTATACCGTCGGCGATTCTGTTGATGTCTTTGTTGAGCTTTTCGCACGAGAAGAGAATTCAAATCTACCCACAGGAAAAATCTGGGTGACCAACGGATTCGCGACCTGCCTGCTGACAGTAGGTTCTTCCACGCATTGCAGCCTGCCTTTAACCAACCCGGATGCCGGCAGGATTCAAGCCGAATACAGTGGAGATACCATCTACGCCACAGCCGCCTCAGAACCGCTTACGGTACCGATTGTCGCCAGACCAACCCCAGCGGCGACGATTACAGCAACGCCAGCAACAACCGTTGTCCCATCCGGTTTAGTTACGCTCGAAATCAGGACCGTGCTTCCGGAAGCTGCATCCTACACGACCGGGCAAACAATCACCGTTTTCTCGGCCGTCACAGTTCAATCGGCAGCGGATACAGCACCCGGCGGAACTGTACTCATCAGTGACGGCGTTGCAAACTGCCTGGTCCAATTGCCGCGCAACTCCTGTTCGCTAACGCTGGCTTCAGAAGGCACACCATACCTGACGGCCGGCTATTCCGGCGACGCTGCTTACCTGGCTGCTGAAGCTCTGCCAAAACAACTGTCTGTTTTGAAGAAAAAAACACCATCGCTGAGAATAACCGGTCTCTCCCCGGAAAAATCCGTCTATCCCATTGACAGTATTGTTTCCGTTTACGTTGATTTCAGACATGAAAATTTTGCCACCCAACCTCCTGAAGGATACATCCGAGTCAGCAACGGACCGGCTTCCTGTATGATCCGCGCTGGGAACGATACAAGTTGTACATTACCCTTATCCAATGCGAATATTTCCGATATCATCGCCGAATATCCCGGAGACCCGGTATATGCAGTGGTGACCTCGGCTCCAGTCACAGTACAGGTGATTGAGAAGACAAAAATCGACACAACTGCCAAAATCATAAGTGTGATTCCCGAAAAACAAGAATATGGGATCGGGGATGAGCTATCAGTTTATGTCACCGTCACACCGGAGAAAAATGGAGACGATCCATTAAGCGGAAGGATTTCTGTAACAGACGGGGTTTCAACCTGTACAATCGACACGCAAAAGGAAAATTTCTGCAAGCTCAAACTGGTCAATGATCTTACCTCCCAAATCGAAGCGCATTATTCCGGAGATTCGCTTTACGCCCCATCGTCCGCGGATCCCCGCCCCATTGCCGTTTCAAAGAAGGAAGCACCGTCACTGAAAATCACCGGACTTTCGCCGGAACAGTCCGTTTATGCGGTCGGCAGCACCGTAACTGTCTATGTGGAATTCAGCCACCGGGATTTCGCCGTCCAACCACCGGACGGGTACATCCGGGTCAGCAACGGAGCGGCTTCCTGCATGATCCGCGCCGGAATTG
>CALCQT010000111.1 GCA_937894825.1 uncultured Anaerolineaceae bacterium | reverse complement strand
TGGATGATCACCCGATCGTGCGAAACGGTGTTCGTTCCTATCTTGAAATACTGGATGATATTGAAGTGATCGGAGAAGCGGACAGCGGTGAAGAGGCAATCGAATTTATGAAGGGCAATATTCCGGACGTCGTTTTGATGGACCTGTTGATGGAAGGGATGAATGGGGTGGAAGCGACCAAACAGATCAAACAGATCAGCCCCAGCACCCATGTCGTGGTTCTGACATCGCATCATGACGATTCGCTGGTATTTCCGGCCATGAAAGCGGGTGCGTTATCTTATGTGTTGAAAATAATCAGTCCGGAAGAACTGGTAAACGTCATCCGGATGGCCGCGAAAGGAACGGCGATCTTATCGCCGGAGATTGCCAAGAAATTGATGGACGAGCTGCATGACCGCAAGGATCGCGTTGTGAATCCCTTTGCGGAACTGACCGAGCGTGAATATGATGTGCTGGAACTGATTGCGCAAGGAAATAACAACAGTGAAATTGCGGCGAAACTTTTTATAACTGAAAAAACAGTGAAAGGGTATGTTTCGAACATTTTGCATAAATTGCATCTGGCGGATCGAACACAGGCGGCGGTTTTTGCCTGGCGGGAAGGGCTTTTTGAAAAAAGAAACATACAGGAGAGATAAGCGTGCCGAATGGAAATTCATTGCGTCTGGCGGCAAGCGTGATAGCGGCTGTTTTTGTTCGATTTTTGGCGCAACGCGCCCAAAATCGAACAAACGGTATGTCATTTCGAGCGGAGTGAACGAAGTGAGCGAAGTCGAGAAATCCTCAAACGGCATCCTGGGTCTGAATTAATCCAGAGGAAAGTTACTCTCAAGAATTCTTGCGAGTTTTTGGGGAAGGTTTGATTATTGGGAGAATATAGAAAGTTAATGGTACTTGAAGATTTCTCGACTCGGCTTCGCTTCGCTCGAAATGACAATCTTGTTGTTCTATATATTGTCGTGCGAAGCACGACAATATATAGAACAACGGCATCCTTGGGGATTGACTTTTGGCCCCTAATCATATTTTGAAATGCTGCGTAAAAGCCGTTTGCGAATGGGAGTAAATTAATGGTGATACGGAAATACAAAGGGATATTTTTAACAATTTTTCTGCTTTCGATGATGATCGGCGGTTGTTCCGTTCTGGCTCAGTTCCAATCCAGGCAGACCAGGAACTGACTTTTGCCGCTGTGAAGGGCTCCATTCACGCTTCGGTCGATATGATCGGCTATGTCGAATATAACCAATCCGGGACGCTGGCCTGGAAAACGAATGGCGTGATCAGTCAGGTAAATGTTCAACTGGGCGACACGGTGAAAAAAGGCGATATCCTGGCTGAATTGGAGACGGATTCCTTGAGTTCCGCTGTGATTCTGGCTGAAAAAACCTTAATCGAAGCGCAGGACAATTTGACAGAAGTTATGGAATCTTCCACAGCCAAGGTGACGGCCTTATCAACTTTGACGGCAAATGAGACTGCATTGCAGGCAACCAAGCAAGCGCAGGAATCGCTTTATTATCCGCGTGCCGATCAATTGACGATCGAAATGGCCTATGACGAATATATGCTGGCGCTGCAAAATTTTAACTACGCCAAAGCGGATTATGATTCCGTACGAAATCAAAAAGGCTGGGAGGACGCCGCCCGCCAGACGTATTTCGAGTCATAATCCGCTTTGGCGTAGTTAAAATTTTGCAGCCTATGAGAATTGGGTTTGGACCAAGGGTGAGCCAACGGACACGGAATTGGCTGTGGCACAGGGCGCTGTGATGGTTGCACAGCAGGCCTATGACGATGCGTTGGAAACGTATGAGTCTTATGAGACATTGCCTCGCCAAAAGGACCTTCAGGCGGCGGAGATTAGCCTGACCAATGCGGAGAATTCTTATAACAAGCGAAACGTACTTGCGACCTTTAGTGGCACCGTAACCTCAATCAGCGCCGAAAGCGGGCATTATGTGACTTCCGGTACCGAGGCCTTTCAAGTCGATGATATGAGTCGAATTCTTATTCCGGTCGATGTTTCCGAAATTGATATTCACAAAATTTATACCGGTCAGCGCGTCATCATCTCTCTGGATGCCATAACCGATAAGACCTATAGCGGTGTTATCAGCAAGATTTCAGAATTGGGAGAGGGCAGCGGCACGACCGTTACCTTTGAGACGATCATAGAAATTACCGATGCGGATGAAGCGATTAAAGCCGGGATGACCGCTGCTGTGGAAATTATTCTGGAAGAGAAATCGGATGTTGTGCTGATTCCGTTGAATGCCATTACCACTGCCGGGGAGAAAAGCACGGTGACGGTCCAAAACACGGGTGGAAATCGTCAGGTTGAGGTCCAAATTGGTCTTACAACGAACTTGCTCGCGGAGATTACCTCCGGGCTTGCGGAAGGCGACCTGATTGTGGTGCCGTCTATCGACAATCAGGTTTATACCGAATTAGGAATTAGCCCGTCTGGCATAACTTTCCCCGGAATACCGGAAGGCGGCGTTTCCTTTGGAGATTCCGGCAGTGAAATGCCTGGGTTGCCGACGGATGCCGGACAAACCGGTGTTCGGCCTGGAACTGGCGAATCAAATGAAGGCTTGACAGACGCGGTTGCTCCGACACAAGCCGTTTCTTCAGAGGCGAATTTATCGACCGGGGATCTGCCGGCGATGGGCAACGGCCGCCCGGGCGGCGAATTCGATCCCGCTTCGGGAGGTTTTTCAGGAACCGGAATGCCGCCGCGCCAGGAACCTGGCGGGACTTTGGTGGCTCCAGATGGTATTTTTCAGTCCACACCGACACCATCGCCGACGCAATCTTCCAAATAAAATAGAAGGGATTTTCGAACCGAAAGGTACAAATCTATGGATCATAAAATTGAAATAAAAAAAAGAAATCGAAAACCGGGCTGCATCATTGCAATTTTAAGCTTAATCCTCATCCTGATGGTCGTTGTTGCGGTTGGCTATACCATGTATGAAAAACAACAGGCTGCGGCGCTGGACGCGATTGCGGCCGCAAGAGCAACGGTGACCACCAAAATCAAAAAAGGTGCGCTTTCATTAACGCTGGAGGACATTACCGGAACCGTTCGGTCGAACCAATCCGTTGAACTTTATTGGCAGACCAGCGGGGTTGTCAGTGAAGTTTATGCCGAGATTGGTGATACGGTCGCCAAAAACGATGTCCTTGCGATCCTGGATCCGGATTCATTGGATCAGGATGTGATCAATGCGGATCTCGACTTGCGGGATGCGCAGGATGACATGAACGATCTCCTGAATAACAGCGCCGGAATATCAGAAGCCTTGTCCGCGCTGGTTACCGCTCAGCAGGATGTGGAGGATGCTCAGGAAAAATTGGACAGTATGGATCTTTCGCGGGCATCGGATCTGAACATGGATCTGGCCTATGAAACCTATCTGGAAGCACAGAACGACTATGACTCCGCGGTGGCAAAGTTTGAGACAACGCGGGATTATGACGCGGATGACGCAACGCGTGTGAAAAGATTGGGCGATGTTGGCGGTTATCGCTCTGTACGGGATAACGCGCTGGCTCAATATACCTGGTATCTGGGACAGATCGACGAATTGGAACGCCAGACAAGAGAAGCGACGTTGCTGCTGGCCAAGGCGACCCTGGCGGATAAAGAGTACGCGTACCAGAAATTGTTGGCAGGGCCAACGGAAGCAAAGTTAAACGTTGCGCAGGCGGCGATTGATGCCGCTCAAAAGAAGATCGATTCATCAAAAATTATCGCTCCTTTTGCCGGGACAGTAACCAAGATTGACGCAAAGGTGAACGATGTTGTTGCCTACGACAGTTCAAGCGCTCAGCGGAATATTTTCGCCGCCAGAATCGACGATATTTCCACATTCTATATTGATTTCAGCGTTTCTGAGCTTTATGTTAACGGGATCACGCTGGGTGATGCGGTTGAGATTGTGTTTACCGCGATTCCGGAGAAAACCTATCATGGCATTGTCACCAACATTTCAGACACCGGGACGACTTCCGGCTGGTCGGTGACTTTTGATGTGGCCGCGGCGATCGACGATGCGGATATACAGGTGAAATCCGGTATGACCGCTGATATCAAGATGGAAATTGCGGAGATTGCGGATGCGCTTTACGTTCCGCAAACGTCTGTCTTGCTGGATGGCGATAAATATTACGTCAACTTGAAACAGCAGGATGGGACTTTTGAGCAAAAAGAAGTGACGATCGGACTGATCACTGGCGCGAATGTTCAGATATTCTCAGACGCATTAAACGAAGGCGACGAGATCGAGCTGGATGTTTACGGTGAAGAAGACACGGGAGGCTTTGGTTTTCCGTTCATGATGGGCGGCGGTGGCAGCGGCGGAGGACCTGGCGGTCCGCCATAATACGCTTCGTATAGCAACAATCTCTCTTTGAAAGAGTATAATTGAAGGGTCAAAAACATTTTTCCTGAAAAGGAAAAATGTTTTTGAATACATACTGCCTATGGTCCCATGGTCCGGCCGTTGTCTCTGTGATGGCTTTGTGGTAGAGTGTGCAGTGCGCTGCCTCTGATTTTGATGTATGAACGGTACTATGGTAAGGAAAACAAATGAGAATCTTAATTGCCTGTGACATGGAAGGAATTACCGGCGTGACCCGCTGGGAACATTGCGAACCGGATCACGCCGAATATACGCGCTTCCGGAAATTGATGACCGCTGACGTCAACGCTGTGATCGAAGGTGCGCTGGATGCCGGTGCGGATGAAATCTTTGTGGCCGACGGGCATCATTCCGGGCAGAATCTGCTGATCGAAGAACTGGATGAGCGGGCTGTTTATAATGCCGGAACGTCTTCTCCCTGGAGCATGATGAATGGGATCGACGGTCAAATCGACGCGGTTCTTTTTGTCGGTTATCACGCAAAGGCCGGCAGCGCGGGCGCAATTCTGGCGCATACCTGGTCTAATGACGTGTTTGATTTGAGAATCAACGGTCAATCCCATGGTGAGTTTGGCCTGAATACCCTGATCGCCGGATATTTTTCCGTTCCGGCCATCTTTGTCAGCGGCGACCAGATGATTGCTCAGGAAGCCACAGCGTTTGTACCGGGAATCGAAACCGCGGTGGTGAAACAGGCCAACGGATATTTTTCCGGATCCTGCCTGCCGCCGGAACAGACGCAACGACTGCTGACCGAGAGCGCCAGAACCGCTGTCCGCAATTTCAGCCAGAGCAGTGCTCCGAAGCCGGTGAAAAGCACCGGGCCGGTCGACATTGCGGTGGAATTTACGCATCCTCATATGGCGGAGACTGCGGCCAGGATGCCGGGCGCGGAACGCCGGTCGGGCCGTTCAGTCGGAATCACCTGTCAGGATTTGCCGCAGGCTTTTTTGGCTTTCCGGACTTTGTGTAATTTGGGAAAATAAAAGTATCATGAAATATTATGCGGATCACTCGGGTCATCCGGCCCAAAACCGTGAGTTTCATCAGGCGCTGATCATCACCCTGGTTGGGAATGGCGTGCTTGCCGCCGGTAAGTCGCTGGCTGCGAGTTTGACGGACAGCGCGGCGTTAACAGCCGATGCCTATAATTCGCTTTCCGATCTGCTTTATTCCGTGATGCTGGTGATCGGGCTTTTGATTGCGCTGCGCCCGGCGGACATTTCGCACCCGCAGGGACATCGCCGCTTTGAACCTTTGGTGGGACTGGTGATCAGTTTCTCGATGGCGTGGGCTGGCTATCAGGCGGTTTCGGAGGCGGTGGGGAAAATTTTCTCCGGCCCTTCGGCGTTCGACTTTGGACTGCCGTCTTTGGTCCTGACCGCGTCGGCGTTGGTAAAGGCATTGATGTATGCGCTGATTCGCCGAATCGCGCGCCTGGTGCACAGCCCGACGCTGAAAACAGCCGCGACGGATAATTTGCTGGATGTAATCACTTCTTTCACCGCAATGGTTGGTATTTTGCTGTCTCGCATCCTTCCGCTGGCGGATCCGATTGCCGGCTTGCTGGTAGCAATCTGGATTTTCAGAGCGGCGTATAATGCATTAAAAGAAAATCTGGATTTTCTGACTGGTGCGGGCGCAACAGAGGAGCAGCGGACGGATTTTCGGGAGATCATTGCCGCAGTCCCCGGCGTTTTGAATGTTCACCAGATTTTTTCCGAGCATGTCGGGACAAAGTTGTTGCTGGATGTGC
>CALCQT010000110.1 GCA_937894825.1 uncultured Anaerolineaceae bacterium | reverse complement strand
GCTGCCGCGTCTTATCGGCAAAGGCTGGTGGAAAGCACCGATGCGTCTGATCAACAACAAGAAAGAGATCCTGCGCTTTACCGTTTCTACCAACATCAGCAGCACGATCAACCTGTTAGCGCGGGACGGCGAGATTTTGTGGGTCGGCGCGCTGCTCAGTCCGCTCTATGCCGGGTATTATAAGACGGCCATGACCGTGATCAACATGGTACTGACGCCGATCAACCCCTTTATCGATACCACCTATCCGGAGATGATGCGAGCCATTACAAGGAAAAATTGGAACCGGCTTCGGCGATTGCTTTCAAAAGTGACCGTGATCTCATTCGGTTGGACCTTCGCCGTTTTCCTGGGATTATTATTGTTCGGCCGGCAGTTGCTGTTTCATGAAATCACAATTTTTAATTTCTCGTTTCATGTTTTCCAGACCAAATTTCTTCCGGCTTACGAGATCATCATGATTTTGATGGGCGGGTATGGGATCGCCAACATTTTTTTCTGGAATCGGACGCTGCTGCTTGCTTTCAGCAAAGCGGATATGGCAACCCGCATCAGTTTTATTGCCATGCTGATAAAATGTGTAGGAACAGTAGTACTTGTTCCCGGAAATCATTATACAATGGAGAGTGTCCTGCTTTCAGCGTATCTGGCAGGTTCCGTCATCGTGATGACGGTCTATGGGCTCCTTCTATTAAAGAAATCCGAACAGATCCCTGCGATTCCGGAAGGGGATGCAGCGGAGCAAATCCTGGAAATGAAAAGGAAACGTTAAAACATGAAAATTGCTGTCAGCAGTACATCCAAAGTTCCTTCGGAAACGGCGAATTCGATCCAAATGATGCTGGCCTGTCAGGGGTTGGTTCAAAACGGTCATGAAGTGCGCTTGTGGGTTCCGGACCTGGAACGGGTCAGTTTCAACGTGCTGCGCAAACATTATGGACTGACCGTTGACAAATTCAGGATTCACTCATTATTATCGTTGCCGTTTTTGAACCGTTTGGACTTCAGTCTTTCCATGATTTTGAGGGCTTTCTTTTGGAATCCGGCTGTGGTCTATACCTGGACGATCCCGGTCGCGGCAATGGGCGGGTTTCTCGGCGCCACCATCGTTCTGGAGATCCATGACGTGCCCTGCGGGAAACTGGGAACGTCGATGTTCAATTATTTTATCGGGTCGGACGCCGATAAGCGGGTGGTTTTTATCTCGGAAGCTTTAAAACAGCGCGTACAGGAGCAATTCCCGAAGCTGAAAGACGCCGAATGTGTGGTTGCCCCGAACGGTGTTGAGCCGGCGGATTATGAGAATTTGCCGGACACGGCTGCGGCGAAACAGGAAATGGGTTTTCACGATGGCATGATCGTCTCCTGCAGCGGACATCTTTACGCGGGCCGCGGTGTGGAGCTGTTCATGGAATTGGCCAGGCGTTTCCCGCAGGTCCATTTCTACTGGTTTGGCGGCAATCCGGATGAGGCCGCTGCGTACCGGCAGCAGGTTGCGGACAAAGGGCAGGACAATGTCTTTTTCACCGGGTTTATTCCGCGGTCTGAGCTGCCATTGGCGCAGAAAGCTTCGGATATTTTGCTGATGCCTTACGGAAAAGCGATCGCCGGCAGCAGCGGCGGAGATTCCGCCGCAATTTGCAGCCCGATGAAGATGTTCGAATATCTGGCAGCCGGAAAACCGATCCTGACCAGCGACATTCCTGTCATTCATGAGGTTTTGAATTCAGAAAACGCAATTTTTTGTGAACCGGAAAATGTGGATTCATGGGCAGCAGCGTTGGCGCGCGTTTTGGAGGATCCGGCGTTGCGGGAATCTCTCTCCAATGCGGCGCTGCAGGAAAGCAAGAAATATTCCTGGAAAGAGCGGGCTGCACGCATCCTCTCTTTTGCGAAAAGGTAAACAACAGATGAATGGCAGCGGAAAGAAAATTGCGCTTGGGGTGGGTCTGGCTTTATTTTCGGCTGGGACGTCCGCGGTTGTGTCCCATTTCAGCGCAGGTGATTTTTTCGCAGGGTGGCTGGCGGCGTTCGCGCTCTGCGTTCCGTTTTCGCTGATTTTGTGGCTCTGCTGGCGTTGGAGCGGCGGCGGAAAAATGGTGGCGGCGATGATGCTTGCCGCGTTCGCGTTGCGGCTGGGGTTTGGCCTTGCGACGCAAAATCTGCTGCCCATCTATGGTTATCCCGAAGAACCGCAGCAGCGGCTGGGCTATCTCTTTGATGATGCCTGGCGCCGCGATGACGAAGCCTGGCGCATCACGACGACTGAAGAGACTTCATTTTTTGAGCCGTTGACCCGCATGTATAACAATGATCAATATGGCGGCATGGCCGTTTTGAGCATTTGGATCTATCGCTATCTTTCGCCGGATGCGCGCCGTTTTTCCTTGATCATTTTGCTGGGCGCTTTTTTCACGGCCGGCGGGCTGCCTTTCTTTTGGAAAGTGCTCAAAAATCGCTGGGATCCGCAGCTTGCGAAAATTGCCGCCTGGGTCTATGTGCTGTATCCGGACAGTATTGTCTATGCCGGGGCTGCGATGCGGGAACCATTTCTGACCGGGCTGCTGGCAGCGGCTTTTTGGGCTTTATGCACGATGCGGGATCATTGGAAAAAATCTGCGGTTGTCTTGGCCGGTTGCGTGCTGTTGATGCTGCCGTTTTCATCTTTTGTCACGGCCGCCGCGGCTTTGATCGCAATCATGTGGATATGGATCGAATTTCTGGTGCCGCGCTCCAAAAAGTGGTTGTGGGCTGGGTGTGGGGCGGTTTTGCTGGGCGTTCTGGTCTCGCTTGTGTTGGCCTTGCCTTCGATTCAAGAATTTATTCATTACGACATTCATCAGAGCGAAATCAACTCCGGTTGGGTTGAAAAGGTTGTCGGCGAGGTCGGCGGTCAATTCCGGACCATTTTTCTGGCGGTCTATGGGATCACGCAGCCTGTATTGCCTGCCATCCTGTTTTACCGTCCGACGACGATTTATTGGAAAGTGGTTGGCATCTTCCGCGCTGCCGGATGGTACGCCATGGTTCCGTTTCTGTTTTATGCCTTGTTCTCGGTCTTCCGGGTGAAAGATAAAAAAGAACGGAAGCTGCTGCTGGTCAATGCTGTTTTTGTGTTGGGCTGGATCTTCGTCAGTTCGCTGCGGGCGGGCGGGGATCAGTGGGACAATCCGCGTTACCGCGTGATCTTTCTGCCCTGGCTGGCTTTTTTCACCGCCTGGGGGTTTTGTTTTGCCCGGCGTACGAAAGATTGGTGGCTGGTGCGCTGGATCCTGATCGAACTGGTGTTCGTCGGCTTCTTCTCACAATGGTATTTCAGCCGTTATTATGCCGATATTATTCACCGTTTCCCCTTCTGGAAAACGGTCACCTACATCACGATTTGCAGTGGAATTATTTTTGCGACCGGATTTGTCGCCCCGCTGCTGAAAAAGTTCCGTGGAAAAAAGGATGATTCATGAGCACACTGGGAAATTTGCTGTGGTTTTTAATTGGCGGCCTTTGGCTGGGATTGGCCTGGGTCTTTTATGGTATTTTATGGTGCATAACGATCATCGGGATCCCGGTTGGCCTGCAGTGTTTTAAGTTCGCCTCGCTGTCCTTTTTCCCGTTCGGGAAAGAGGTCGTTTTCGGTAACGGGGTTATCTCGCTTTTTCTGAACATCATTTGGCTGCTGACCAGCGGGCTGCCATTGGCGATCGCCTCTGTGACGGTCGGACTGATTTTTTGCGTCACGATCATCGGCATCCCGTTCGGGCTGCAGTGCTTCAAACTGGCCAAGCTGGCGCTGTTTCCGTTCGGCGCTTCAGTGTCCTGAGACATACAAGCGTCCCAAGTTTTCACTCTTGGGACGCTTTCAGATTTTAATGACTTAACCGGCGAACAACAGAATGGTTTTCACAGTTGGGTTATTCCACGCTTTTCAGTGACGCTACCATATCAATATTCTTGAATTTTTGTCCCATGATGCGGTTTACAAACATGGTAAAAGCAAGGGTTATTGCAAAACCAATTGCTATGCTCACCGAAGAGATCAGCGGATAAATCTCTAAATCCGGGGTTGCCGCCTGCTTCAGAATCATGCGCAGCAGTAAAGAGCCGATCAGGAGGCCGAAAGGCAATCCGAATATTGTGATCCAGATGTTTTCTTGGAGCACTAACTCTTCCATTTCATTTCTGTAAAATCCGAGAACTTTCAGTGTCGCAAGCTCGCGCGTTCGCTCATAGTAGTTCATGTTTCCCAGCACCATCATGACGGCAAAGGAGAGTAGACCAGAGAATAGAATCAATATGACCTGGAAAAATTGCAGTGTTTCCAGTACGACCAGCATGTTGTTTCGCATCTCGTCCTTTGTTTCGATCAATGAAATTCTTGTGTCGGTTTTCAGTTGATCGAGGGCAAGGTCATTTCCGTTGATCAATAGCGTTCTTACTGAAAATGGAATTTCAGATACAGTCGAGAAAGCGGTTTTGCTCATGTAAACCTCATTGCCGACGGGGAAATCCACAATATTAGCGACTTCAAGCGGAATAACAGTTCCGTCAAGCTGTTCTGCTGTAAGCTTGCTGCCAATGTTCACGGCAAGCGCTTCAGCCATTCGTGGCGTGATCAATAGGCCATTCTCCGGCAGACGAACCGGGTTGCCTTCTATATCCCTGAAATCAAGACTTTTTTGCTTTTCATCCATCACAACGAGGTATGGGTTTTGTAAACTGCCGTTTTCTCCGTAAAGATAAACGCTGAATGCCATCGTGGCGTCAATCGTCTCTGCACCGATTAGCGTGTCATAAATATCTGAAATCTGGTCCATGGTCAAAGGCGTACGGAATTTGATTTCCACGTTATATTGGACCGTTTCGCTGAATGCCTTATCAAGCATCGCATTAATGGAGTTCATCAGACCGAAACCGCACAGGATCAGTGCGGTGGCCCCAATGATTCCCAAAAGCCCCATAATCATTCGCGGCTTATTCCGAAACAGGTTCCGGGTCACGATTTTCCCGCTGAAACTGAGCCGGCTCCAAAAAAACGAGATTTTTTCCAACAGGATGCGGTGCCCCCCGGACGGCAGTTTGGGACGCATCAGCTCGGCAGGCATGGCTCGCAGCGAATTGCGGCAGGAAACCAACGTTCCGCCGCAGGTTATCGCTGCTACACAAACCACGGAGATGACCAGATGCGGGGATAAGGTCCTTACCCCGGTAGCTTCGATTGTGTAATATGTAATTCCGACATCATATAAGGATTGGGCGATCAAAAACCGTGCAAGGAACAAGCCAAAAAGCATACTGGGCAAAGTTATCAGGATTCCGAAAAAAGCATACCGCCTCATGATTTCTTTTTTTGAGAAACCCAGTGATCGCAATGTTCCCAAATGCTGGCGCTGGTTCTCCATCATACGAGATACAGTGATCCATGTGACAAGCGCAGCTGTCAGGAAAAAAGCAATCGAAAACAACAGACCGATTTGTTTGATGCCGGTCATCGCGTCCGCAACTTTTCGGTAACTGGTCTGGTGGTGACGACTGAGAATGTTCGCCCCACCAAGTGTTTTGCGTATTCCAGTTGAGATCTCTTCCTGCGAAAGATTTGAGTTTTCATCCATTGTCAAAATGATTTCATTAAAAGGAACATCCGGCAAGGAAGACGCGTTTGTATATGCAAATCCATATTTTTGATAGTCGGGAATGGTCAAGCCTTCCGGCGCGTAATAAACAAATTCCACATCACGAACAATTCCTTTGATCAGCCATTGCGTTTGGGTTTCCCCTTTCCCTGCCGTAATTTTATCGCCGACAGTAATTCCATGCGCTTCGGCAAAGCGGCTGTCCAGCAGAAGTGCGCTTGTTTCATCTTCCTCCAGGTTGTTGCCCTCTAAAAGCTCTGGGACATTGATGACGGCTTCTCCATCAAGGGCGTGCAGGTGGATCACGGCGCCTGAGGCCTCGGGTAACGAAATATCGGTTACTTTCCGGCGTTGCGCTGTTTGAATATCTTTCAGGGAACGGAGGTTGTCCAAATCGGATTCAGAAATCTCTTTTTTATAAATCCAATAATCCGCAAGATTGGCGCGGTTGTAATAATTGCTGACTTCATTTTCAACAGTACTGACATACAGATTAATGCCGTTAAACAAAGCGATCCCAAGAGAACAGATACATACGATCGCAAGAAATGACCACCGATTCTCTGCAATGTCCCGGAAAATCTTTTTTTGCAGTATGCTCACCATTGTATTTTCTCCAAATCTGCGGGAGCGTCCTGCGCTACTTCCCGGACCACTTTGCCGTTTGTCATTTCAATCAGGCGGTCGGCAGTCGGCGCTAAAAGCGAATTGTGGGTGACAATAACGACTGTTTTACCCATCTTGCGGCTGATATCGGACAAAACACCAAGAACGGTTTTGCCCGTTTCGGTATCCAGCGCGCCCGTAGGTTCGTCGCAAAGAAGCAGATCCGGGTTTTTACAGACAGCCCGCGCAATGGCGACGCGCTGTTGTTCGCCACCGGAAAGCTGTGTCGGGAAATTGTTTATTCTGTTATTTAATCCGACGATTTGCAGGGCATCTTCCGGTTTCATCGGTGATTTACAAACCTGTTTTGCCAGTTCTACATTTTCCAGCGCAGTTAGATTGGGGATCAGGTTATAAAACTGAAAAACAAATCCGATTTTGAACCTTCGGTAATTGGTGAGCTCCAAATCATTCATCGCGGTAATATCTTCCCCCGCGGAAAAGATTTTTCCGGATGTAGCCGTATCCATGCCTCCTAACAGGTTGAGCACGGTGGTCTTTCCGGCGCCGGAAGGTCCAAGAAGAACGCACAGTTCTCCGTTTTTGATTTTAAATGACACATCATTTGCCGCATGGATGGTAATTTCTCCCATTCGATATGCTTTCTTCACTTTCTCAAAGATAATATCAGTCATGTCAAGGTTCCTTTTGTGAAAAATGAACTTTAGAAACGTTTTTAGTTTATATATTACTATTCTCGGTTTGACTTGTCAAGCGCTATATGCTATATTATTTACACATTAAGTTTAAATAGTTCACATCTTTGGAGCGCACCTTTGGACGGATTTGAAAAAAGAAGAAACGAAAAGAAAAAGGCGATCATGCATGTAGCTTTGGAACTGTTTGATCAATATGGTTTCGATAAAGTGACGATGACAGAGATTGCGGAGAAAGCGCACGTCTCCAAGGTGTCCATCTATAATTTTTTTGGCAGCAAAGACAACCTTCGGCGCGTTCTCATCATGGATATGTTGGATGAAAGCATTGAGAAAATTAAGGCGCTGATTGAAGAAGAAGGTAATTTTGTCGATAAAATCGAACAATATATTCAGATTCGCACATGGTATTATGGCTCGTACAGCTTACGGTTTTTCTTTGAAGCGGTTGAAAGCGACCCGGAACTCCGACAGTATGTTGATGCTTTTAATGCCTCCAACAAAGAACTTGTGATGACCTTTATTGAAAAAGGCAAAAAATCCGGTGTTTTTTCTGCTGATGCATCCGATACTGCAATTGAAATATTTATCGAGATGATTCAAACCTACTTAATGCATAACAAGGAAATCCGCGAAAAGATTGAGCGTAATCCTAATCTGGCGAGAGAGATAAACATGCTATTTTTGGATGGTCTGATCCGGGAATAAGATATCGGGATTGTTTGAATTCAGTCCGGACAAATACGATCTTGAGCTCAAACGAAAAATATCCTTCAAAAAACAAACCTGAGGCTTCTTTCCGGTTATTGCTCGTTTCAGATGGGAGCTGCTTTATATGAACAACTCCCATCGGGTTTGTGAATCAACCAGGAATTTCCCGTTTTAATATGGTATCTATCCCAGTCTGATTTTTGAATTTTGCAGCAGTCGATATTCTGCAAAAAGTTCTTCTTCTACAGGTTACCGCCACTACCGGATATCCTGTCTCTTTTGAAACCGAAACTCAGTTATTCATCATCCTGGGCATAGTCCCGCACGATCAGATTCCACTTTTCCCGCGCTAAATCCGCCGCGCCGGTGGCGCGGGCGCCAATTCCGCAAGCGGGATTCGCTGTGATGATACTGTATACATTCCAAAGTCCAGAAGGAATTTCCTTCCCCATGTCCTGGATTGTTACGGTCGCGTTTGATATTGCGGTTGCTAATTCCTGCAGCGTTTTCCGATATTCCTCTTTATTTCCTTCACACAGCAGTTCATCGATTTTTCCTGGTAATTCAGAAATTTCATTCAAATAGCTGTTTGCGGTTCCGGTCAAATCGGAAGCATGTACGATCTCATTATCCTCTTCTGCGTTCGCAATCCCAACGGAAAGAAACGATAAAAAAATTACGACACAAAGTAAATAGATTTTGGTTTTCATAGGAATTTATATCCTTTCTCAGAATTAATAAGCAATTTTTTTAGTTTCAGCAACAATTGTTTGTTGATTGAAGCGAATTTTTTTCCATTCATGAATTTCTCTTTTCAACTTTTATGTCAGTTTTTTTCTGTTTGTGCCTCCTTTTTGGAAACCAAAGGTTTTCCTGAGATTCGAAAATACCTTCTTTTTTAGGAACCGATCTGCAGAATCGGGATACGCTCTCTTTATATGAACTTTATATTCTTTTATAGTTCATATATTACTAAATTCTCCTTGACCTGTCAAGCTCGAAATGCTGGATGTGTCAATGATCATGCGAAAGAAGTGTCTTTAATCAGGAAAAAACGCAGCAATTTAATAAAAAAAGATTTCTGTCTTCTTAAAAATCGGCGGACGTTTTCCGGTTTATGCCGACAAACCACGCTCTGATGTATAATTAGCGCAGGTGTTGGAAGCTTCACTTCCGCCCACCGCGCGAATTTTGGAGGATGAATGGAAATAACCTGGTACGGACATTCCTGCTTTCGGATCACTGAAAGAGGGATGGGCACCGTTGTCTGTGACCCTTACAACCATCAGGCAATTGGATACGACGCATTAAAACTTAAAAGCGATATCGTCACGGTCAGTTGTAGTCAACCGGGGCACAGTTTTGTTGATGGTGTGAAAGGCGATCCTTTTCTCATCACCGGTCCGGGCGAATATGAGATCCATAATGTTTTTATTAATGGCTATCGCACCAATGCAAAAGACGCTGATTCATTCACGAACACGCTTTATGTGATCGAATATAACGGTCTCTTTGTTGCCCATTTGGGTGATTTGAACCGCATTCCTTCCATGTCCGAGCTGGAACATTATGGCACCATCCATATCCTTCTCGTCCCTGTGGGCGGCGGCAATGCGCTGAACGCATCCAAAGCGGTTGAGCTGATCAGCCTGATCAAGCCAAACGTGGTGATCCCCATGCACTATTCCGTTCCTTTGACCGTTCCGGAACTGGATCCGCTTTCAAAATTCCTGAAAGAAATGGGTATCACGCAGACGGAGGATGTTTTTACTTCTTACAAGGTTAATGGCGTTTCTCAATTGCCTGAAGAGACTAAGGTTGTCATCCTGAATCACCCGCAGCAGGGTGAAATGCCGGAAACGGAAGAGCCCGAAGACGGGGATGAAAATGCCGGTTAAATTGATCATGACCTGGGATATCCTTGCGAACCATGAACAGGAATATTTTGATTTCCTGGTGCGTGAATTTGTTCCCAGTCTGAACCGGATGGGGTTTGAATTGTCAGACGCCTGGGCGACCATCTATGGCAATCAACCGCAGGTCATGATTTGTGCGCTCCTCCCCAACGAACTGGAGGCGGATCAGCGTATGGCGAAACCGGAATGGGCGATGTTGCTCGAACGGCTGCAGCGCTTCATTCAGAATTTTGAGGCGAAAATCGTCCCGGCCCGGCAGGGTTTTCAGTTTTAGCCGGTTTCGGGCGCGATCCATTCCTGACGATTACTTATTTGTAAGGGGACCGGCCGATGCTGGTTCCCCTTCTTTTTTATAAGCCAATGCAAAAGAAAATCCTGAGCTGGTTTGATCAAAATAAGCGTATCTTGCCCTGGCGGGAACAGCGCTCGCCTTATCACGTCTGGATTTCCGAAATCATGCTCCAGCAGACCCGTGTCGAGACGGTCATCCCATACTATCAGCGCTGGATGGCGCTTTTCCCGGACCTTGCAACCCTGGCGGCGGCTGATGAACAGTCCGTGTTGAAGATGTGGGAAGGGCTGGGATACTACAGCCGCGCCCGTTCGCTTCACAAAGCTGCCGGGATCATTTTTCATGAAATGGGCGGCGTTTTTCCTTCGGATCCGAAAGAAATTCAGAAATTGCCCGGCGTCGGACGTTACACTGCCGGTGCGATCGCTTCGATTGCCTTTAGCCAGCCGGTCGCGGCGCTGGACGGGAACATTCGCCGTATCTATGCCCGCATTGGCGATGTTGCGCTGCCCGCCCGCTCGACGGAAGGTGAGCGCCTGCTGTGGCAGATGGCGGAGGAGCTGCTTGACCAGGAACGGCCGGGTGATTATAACGAAGCGCTGATGGATCTGGGCTCGTTGATCTGCATCCCGCTGAGACCGCTCTGTGCAAGCTGTCCGGTGGCCGCGGATTGTCTGGCGTTTCGCAACGGCACAGTCGCTGAGCGTCCGGTCGTGATCCCGCCAAAGGCGATTCCCCATTATGTCGTGACGGCAGCCGTGATTCGCCGGATGGGGACAGATGGGGTTGCGCAGTACCTGCTGGCACAGCGTCCTGACAATGGGTTGTTGGCCGGCTTGTGGGAGTTCCCCGGCGGAAAAATTGAGGATGGCGAGACGCTGGAAGAATGTTTGCGGCGTGAAATTCGGGAAGAACTGGCGGCGGACGTTATAATAAAAGCGCCGTTCGGAACGTATAAACATGCCTATACCCATTTTCGGGTGACCCTGAA
>CALCQT010000109.1 GCA_937894825.1 uncultured Anaerolineaceae bacterium | reverse complement strand
GAATTCAATGTATTCATCGTTCCAACTTCTTCGGTCAGCAGCCAGTCGATGAAAATCTTGGCATTTTCGGTATTCGCGCCGCCCTTGACGATGGCCACGCCGCCAATTTCGTAGGCAGTCTGTTCGGGAATAACAATGTCAATCGGGTAGCCGGCTTTGACCTGCTTGTAAATATCATGTACCCAGCTCATACCGACAATGAATTCGCCTGTTGCCACCGGCATGATCACATCACCGGCGCCTTTGTAGTAGTGATGAACGTTCTGATCCAGTTGTTTGAAATAATCCCAGGCCGCGTCTTCACCCAGGCGAAAGATTTGGTCGGCCGCAAAAATATAGCCGCCGCCCGCAGTCACGGGGTTGCTGGTGATGAACAAATCATCATAGCGGGAATCCAACAGATCGTCCCAGGTTTTCGGATATTCAAGCCCCTGCGGTGCCAGTTCGGCTGCAAAGCGATCCCGGTTGATGGCCAGGCCTAAAACACCCATGTACCAACCCTGCCAGTATCCTTCAGGATCATTGAAGCGTGCATCCAGCGCATCATTGTTCGGCGAATCATACTGTTCAAACAAACCGGCTTTTGCCAGCGGCATATAGACATCAACCGAGCCGCCGACCAGAACGTCCGCGTTCGGGGAAGCTGCTTCAGCCTGCACACGCGCGGCCATGTCGCCTGCGCCACCCTGAACATATTCAATTTCGATACCGGTATCTTCCTTGAACTTGGTTACAAAATTAGCAATTTCATCCTCGTTCAAAGCTGCATAAATGGAAAGCTTTTCAGAGGCTGCGCTGGCCAGACCAACGGTGGCAAACAATACGGCAAATGCCAAAATGCAGGATGAGATTCTTTTACTGAAATTTATGGTTATTCCCTTTCAAACGAATACTATATTTTTAAGGCCAAATTGATAATAATCCACTTAAAACGCGTTTTTTTTATTTTTTGCGAAAGTTTTCAATCCCTTAATAAAAACATAAAACGTTTGCAGACTTCTTGGGAAGAACTGAAGGAGCCTTCCAAAACAATATGAGTTGCCGGTAAAACATGCTCCGAGTGTCAAATATTGGTCGTTTCCGGGCCGCGCATCCGGCACATTTCAGCAGGTAGACCTGAAAATCAGTTTCGGAGGAAGCAAATCGTTTTGAACCGCTTTCGTCCCTTCCTGCACCTGTTCCACAATGATCTCTACCGCTTTTCTGGCAAGCTCCTTATTCGAAGGCGTCACCGTCGTCAAATTGATTTTCGGCAGCGCGGCATACAGCACATTATCAAAGCCAATGATGCCGACATCCCTTCCGACAACCAGGCCCGCTTCTTCTACTGCCTGCATCGCGCCGATCGCGATAAAATCGCTGAAAGCGACAATACCGTTTGGACGGTTGGGCTGTTCAAGTAATTTCCTGGTTGCAGTATAACCACCTTCCAATTGAAAACTATCGCTATGGATCAGATGCGCCGCCTGATCGGCAATCCCGTATGCCTGCAAAGCGCTTTTATAGCCGCGAATACGGTCTGAAGAAGTATAGTTCTCAATGCGTCGACCAATGTACGCCAGCCTGGTGAAACCCTTTTTGATCAAATGTTCCGTCGCCAGAAATGCGGCCTGCTCATTATTCATAACAACCGTATTCAGGCTGCTCTCTTTCGTCCGGCTGCCCAGCAGGGTAACCGGAATATCCAGGTTGCGGAACAAAACATGACTCTCATCCGATACCGGCATCACAATCATACCGGCCACACGATGCTCAATTAACAGATCGCGATATCGTTTTTCTTTGGCAATATTCCAATCCGAATTGCATAAAAAGACCTGAAAGCCATGTTCAAGCGCTACGTCCTCGACGCATTTGGTAATTTCTGAATAGTGTGGATTCGCAATGTCCGGAATGATCAGCCCAAAAATTTTGGTACGGCGTTTGACGAGCTGAATGGCCAGAACATTCGGCGAGTAACCCAGCGCTTTTGCCGTTTCCCGAATCTCATCCATCTTCGCCGACGGACGGATATTCTTGTTATTCAGCGCCCGGGACACCGTCGAATATGAAACGTTACAAACCTTTGCAATATCTTTCAGCGTAATTGCCACATGAACCCCTGTAATCCTGACAGTCCAAATACACGATGGATGATGGATCCTGCTTTATTCGATTCAAAAGCGCGTCATTCAGCGGTTTTCTCAACCGCGGCGTGATCTATCAAATTTCAAAACTGATTGTAATCTAAAAACGTTTTTAGTTTTTATGAGCTTATCGGAATTTGTCCGATCTGTCAACCTGCGTTTCTTGTTTTTGACAGGAACGCAGGCGTTGTTACGCATCCCAATGCCGATATCCCTAATTTTAAAATCCTTTTATCGACCCTTTAATCCCTTTTTATCGCATCCGCGTGTTAGAATCATCCATGTGATTTCTAATAACAACCAAGCCAATGGCAATTCAAATCATCCGTTCCCTATACGAAGAAAAACAGTGAATGTACCTTTTGCGCATTCAGAAATCAACGCCCCGCGAAGCTGCGAATTTCTGAGATCGAATTGTCAAAGCGAAACACAATTTTTTTCAATAAAGGAAAGTTTATGAAAGCAGTTGTTCTTGCAGGCGGTTATTCGCAGGAAAGAGATGTCTCGTTGTCTTCAGGGTGCCTGATCAGTAACGCGCTGGCCAAAAAAGGGC
>CALCQT010000108.1 GCA_937894825.1 uncultured Anaerolineaceae bacterium | reverse complement strand
CCGGCGGGATGGGGACCAAGCCGGAGGCGACTGTGCTGACTGTCGCGCTGGCGGCCTTCCGGGCCCAACAACAATCCGGTCTGCCGGATTTCACCGGCATGATGGCCGGGACGCTGGTCAGCATGCTGCCGATGGTGGTCATCTTTCTGTTCCTGGGGCGCAAGGTGATCGACAATATTCAGTTTACCGGGATCAAATAACCAGTCATCCTACGGAGGAATTTTCTCTCCGATACGAAAACGAGGAGGTGTGAACGCAAAAAAATGTCGCGCTTGAAACGGATCGATCTGTCGGTATGTCCTGACAGAAATTAGTTTGTAATTATAAAAAGGAGAAGTAAAAATGAAGAAATCTGATTCGATCTTTCTTGTTTTTGTCGTCATGCTGAGCATGATTCTGGCCGCTTTTGCGGTGCAGCCGGTTGCCGCCGAGGGACCGGTGGAACTCCAGTATTGGCTGTGGGACAGCAATCAGCTCCCGGCTTATCAGGCCTGCGCGGCTGCCTTTACCAAAGCCAATCCGGACATCACGATCAACATCACACAACAGGGTTGGGGTTCTTATTGGGATGGCTTGACAATCGGATTTGCCTCCGGGGCGGCTCCGGATGTCTTTACCGATAATATTTCCAAATATCCTGAATTCCTGAACCTGGATTTGCTGCTGGATATTGAGCCCTATGTGACCCGGGATAGTATCGACACTTCAGTTTATCTGGTCGATCCGGAACTGTGGGCGAAGGATGGCAAACGGTACGGTTTGCCGAAGGACTGGGACACGATCGCCGTGTTCTACAACGCTGAAATGTTCGAAGCGGCCGGAATTGATCCCGCTATTATGGAAACCTGGACCTGGAATCCGGAAGATGGCGGCACATTCCAGGAGACCGTCGCCAAATTGACCCTCGACAATCAGGGGCGCAATGGGTTGGATCCGGACTTTGACAAAGATAATGTCGTGCAGTGGGGTTTTGTTGCCGGCGCCGGTGATCCCGGAACCGGTGGACAGACCGAATGGTCTTCTTTCGCGGCCAGCACCGGCTTCAGCCTGACCGACGGTCCATGGACGACGACTTTCCATTATGATGATCCCCGTGTGGCGGATACGCTGCAGTGGTGGGCTGACCTTCACCTGGTACATGGGTTTGCTCCCGGCTCGGAATCGCTCTCCGGCGCTGACAACAAAGCCATCCTCCAGGCCAAGAAAGCAGCTATGACCACGGATGGTTCATGGCAGATCGGCAACCTGACTACCACGTCGACTTTCAAAGTCGGCATCGGCAAACTGCCGGCCGGTCCCGAAGGTGTGAAATCTCCCATCAACGGTCTTTCCGATGCAATCTGGGCCGGAACCCAGTACCCCGAAGAAGCCTGGAAGTGGGTCAGTTATCTGGCCTCAGCGGATTGCGCCAATATTGTCGGTGAATATGGCGTGGTCTTCCCGGCGATTCAATCCGGTGTTGATAAAGCGATCGCCAAGCATGCGGCGGATGGCGTCGATGTGAGCGCTTTCACCGATGAGGCCGCGGCGGAAGACGGCACGTATCTGCTGCCTATGACCGATCATGGTTCGGAAGTGTACAACCTGGTTGCTCCTGTGCTGCAGAACATCTTTGACGGCTCCGCGAAAGCGGCGGACGTGCTGCCGGAATTGAATGAACAGATCAACGCTCTTTTTTAGCGGCGCTGATTAAGGTATTGATTCTCCGCTTCCGGGTGATGTAGATTCGATTTGCCGGAAGCGGAGGGAACACGTTCTGCGGGCGGCGGAAGGAGGCTTACGATGGATCGAGGCGTTATGGCATCATCTTCTAATTTTGATTCGGATGACAGAAACAAATACATCATTTCGAGCGGAGCGAACACGGTGAGCGAAGTTGAGCTTACGCATTCACTTCGTTCGAAATCTTCAAACACTATTTATCTTCAATTTTCTTCAAATAGTCAAACCCGTC
>CALCQT010000107.1 GCA_937894825.1 uncultured Anaerolineaceae bacterium | reverse complement strand
TTTGAGGGGGCGTTCCAGGGAGAAGGCGATTCGGAACTTTCCTCCGTGACTTCTTCTGCCCAGGGTGAGGACGCATTGATGGGACAGAAATCACAATTGAATCGGCCTAAACGGGCATTAATCGGTGCAATTTGAAATGGATTTGTGTCTCCCTCACCGTCATAGAGATCTTCCTCTAAATCCACCATTGCTTTTCCGGAGTATTGCCAGGTATTGGCTTTGGTATTGATCTCAAGATGACGCTCTTCATCCGGATAATTATTGTCGTATACCATGATCCAATAAATGCCGTCTTCTTTTTGCTGCACGGCATAGGCCAGAATTGCATGACCCTCGCTGAAGTCTCGCTTGTAAATTCCTAATGGGATCAGAATATTCGGGTGTTTGGTGAACTCTTCGATCAGGATGCCGAGCTGTGTTGCCGGATCTTCTTCGATCAGGGATTCGTTGATATACCATTGGGTTGCATACCAGTAAGCGATTTCCTGTTGCAGCGCGGTGTTTTCTTCCAGCCGCAGTTGATTGACGAATTCACTGCCATAGGCGGACGGGTCCAGGATTCCTGCGAAAAAAAGCGCCGTCAGGACAGCCATGCCTTCACAGTGCCCTTCATCCATGGCTTCATTCACTTCACTCATCCAGCTTTCCGCAACTTTCAGCAACTCGCAGCTGCCATCTTCCAAAATTCGCTTGCAAACCCGGTCTCCGAAGAGGCGGCGCATCTCATTTCCGGTCAGATTCTGGATCGGAGCGCTCTTCATGCAAAAAACATCGCTGCATAGGTCGTTTCCGTAGTTTTCGAAACTGAACCCGTTTTGGCGGGGGCGGAATCCGGTATCTATGTCATAGGTTTTCGGGAGTAATTCCGCGGATGCAGTACAGAGGATCACGAGAACGCAGAGAATCGATATCCGGATATGGAGTTTGTGATGCTTCAATTTAGCAATCATGATATGGATTATACCGTTTTTCGGGTATTGATTGGGAGAGCCGCATTATGCAGTGCAATAAACTGAACTGTCTTTCTGCTTTATAATTTGAGGCGAACTAACCTGTTGACAGGATTTCGGTGGACGCTTTTGAAAAAAATCTAATTTTCTGCTCGTGACGTTTTTTGAGGAAATTAAGGCGAAGCAGGCGCGATCAGAAAATAAAACGGAGAATTTTGGATGGCTTTTCATGCTGAGAAGAAGTTGCTGATCTTATCTGTTCTGTTATTTATTGTAATTTTTATCGTCGGAATCGTCATTTATGACGATTATGGCCTTTCGACGGATGAGCCGACGGAACGAACCTCCAGTTTTGTTAATCTTAAATTCATATTACGGAAAGTCCTTGGCGAAGCCGCAGTTCCGGACCCACTGAAGAATTATCCGGAATTGGAAACCTACCTGGATAATGAATATGGTGTTCTTTTACAAATGCCCGTCGCATTGGTTGAATATTTTTCCGCCTTTTCTTTGGATTCGCAAACCGTCTATAAAATCCGGCATCTATGGGTGTTTCTGAATTTTTATCTTGCCGCAATCTGTTTTTACCAGATGATTCTGAAAAGATACAAAAAACGCCTTCCGGCCATCCTGGGATTGATCTTTCTGGTGCTCTCCCCAAGAATTTTCGCGGAGTCGTTTTATAACATAAAAGATATTCTTTTTTTCTCCTGGTTTCTGATCTCACTGTTTTTTTTAGAGCGTTTCGTATTTTCACCATCCGTGTTGAATGCTGTTCTCCTTTCCGTGGCTGTTACGATCGCGGCGAATACAAGGGTCGTCGGCTTTCTTGTCTTGCTTTTTCCCTTTTTGTATCTTTTTGCGCTTTGGCTGCAAAAAAAGATACCCTTCGGACGTCTTGTGATGCTTTCAATTGTTTTTATTCTGGTTTCCGGTCTGCTTTGGATAGCATTTTTGCCGATGGCCTGGCAGGATCCGATCTTTTTTATTAAAGAAGTGATTGCTGAATTCTCTCATTATCCCAATATCGTGGGTGAACTATATCTTGGAAATCTGGTTCAAAGCGATCATTTGCCATGGCATTACAGCTTTGTCTGGCTGGGTGCAACGACGCCGCTTTTCTATTGCGGCCTGTTTCTGGTTGGTTTAATTTTTCAGTTGATTTCGCTGCTGCGTAAAACGGATGATTTTGCCGCGGCTTTTTTTGACGCTGCCATGATTTTCTGTTTTTTCATTCCGATCCTGTTGGTGATCGTGATGAAATCGATTCTGTATAATGGCTGGCGTCATTTGTATTTTGTGTACGGTCCGTTTCTGTACATTGCGGTTTCCGGTGTTGCTGGATTATTAGGCTCAGGAAAAAGAATTGTCCGTTATGGCTTTCTGGGAGCTGCGCTGATTTCCTGCTTTCTGACCATCGCCTGGATGATCCGGAATCATCCTTATCAGATGGTTTATTTCTCGCCATTGTTCAGCGAGAACGCAAAGGATCTGTTCAGCAAGGATTACTGGTATCTGTCTGAAAAAGAATGTCTTGAATTTATCGCTGCAGTGGACAGTGACGAACGAATTGTTGTATCGGGGGACTCAGAGGATCTTCATCGGAACCTGGCCGTTTTGAATCCGACGGATCGGAGGCGGTTTGCACCGCAATACCATGGATACGGCGGCACCCCATCAAAATACTATATCTTCAACTATACGCACACCAGTGGGGATGAGAAATCGGTGCCCTATTACCGTCCGGTCTATCATGTCCGAACGGAGCAAATGAAATTGGCGACCGTGTTTCAACGTGAGCCAATGCAGGGTTTTTGGGGTAGTGAACACATTCGCGCAGTCAGATCCGCAACCAATCCGGAACTGCTTTCGAATTTGTATGACGGCGATGAGAATTCGGCATGGAAAATTTCATCCGGCGAAACGGGGCGCTTTGAGATTGAAATTGAATTTGATGAGATGGTGGCGTTTAGTGGCGTCACCTTTTATTCGCCTTCCAGCGGGGATGGCTTCCCGCGTGCGCTTTCGGTATATACATCCACGGATGGCAAAAATTGGTCGCCGGTGGAGATTCTGTATGACGGAAAGATGGATTATGTCATTTTCCCGGTTGAAACGCGCTATCTGCGCCTGGAAAATGAGACCTATTTTTCTTCCAAGCCCTGGACCATAGCCGAGTTGTTTTTCCATCAGTAAGGTGGTCTGCATGGAACAAAAAATCGAAAAACACGGGACAATACTTTTTATCAGTCTCCTGCTGGTCGTTTTTTGCATTGGGATTTTTATTTTCGATGATTACGGCGTGGGTGTGGATGAACTGTTTGAAAGAAATTCAGGGCTGATCACGCTGAAATATGTTCTGGTTGAAAAGTTAGGGCTGAGCGATCTGCCGGATGAAATCCACTTTGCGGGGGACCTTCTCACGTATGAAGACAGGCACTATGGTGTCATCCTGCAAATCCCGGTACTGCTGGCTGAAATGATTTCCGGCTTTTCGTTGGATCTGTGGACAGTCAGTAAAATCCGCCATCTCTGGGTGTTTTTCAACTTTATCCTGGCTTGCGCAGCCTTCGGATTATTGATCCGTGAGCGGTTTGGTAAATGGTTTTATGCGATCCTGTCCACACTGTTTCTGGTTTTGTCACCCCGGATCTTTGCCGACGCTTTCTACAACATGAAAGATCTGCTGTTTTTATCCTGGTTCGTCATTTCGCTGTTCTTTCTGATGCGATTTTTAAAAAGGCTGACTTTTGGCAGTGCATTCTTAGTGTGCCTTTCCGTTGCGCTTTCTGCCAACACGCGGTTGATTGGGGGCTTGGTTCTTTTTTTCGCCTGTTTATTTCTGTTGATTCAGGTGATTCGGAAAGAATTGACACTGCGCCGTTTTCTGTTGCTGGAATTTTTTCTGATCGGGGTGATCATTTTTCTCCTCATTCTCTTTTTGCCGGCGTTATGGGAGCATCCTGTACGGCAAATCCTGGACGCTGTCAGGCTGTTTTCAAACTATGATCGGATCGTTCCGATTTTGTATTCCGGCAAGATGGTTTCGAGCGGAGCGCTTCCCTGGCATTACCTCCCTGTTTGGATCGCGATTACCACGCCGATTCTGTACCTCCTGTTGTTCCTGTGCGGCGTTTTTTTTGTCGCATCGGATCAACAGCCTTTTTCGGAAAACCGTTACCTTGATTCTTGTATGATTTTTTTGTTTTTTATCCCAATCGTTGCCGCAATCTTGCTTCAATCGACGCTTTATAATGGCTGGCGCCATTTTTATTTTATTTTTATTCCTTTTTTATATCTGGCCGTTTATGGATTTCAGCGCATTTTCCGCTCGCGAGCGGTTCTCATTCGGATCCTTATCGTCCTGGCAGTTGCTTTTTCGCTTGCGGATACGGGCTGGTGGATGATCCGAAATCATCCCTGGCAGATGGTTTACTTTAATACCATTGCGCGCAAATTCGCGGCCGGAAATTTTGAATTGGATTATTGGCGTTTTTCCTCCCGGGAATGTCTGGAATTTGTGACGGCTGCTGATTCGGACTACCGTATTGATATCGGCGATTACGCAAGCGTGCTGACGGTCACGAAATATGCGCTGCCACTCCGGGACCGGGAGCGGCTTTCGACAACTTCCTACGGATTTGGAGGGAAGCCTGCTAAATACGTGATCGCAAACTACACGGATACACCGGGAAATGAACTGAATTTGCCCTTCTATCGCCCGGTTCACCATGTGACCGTGGACGGCATGAAGATCGCCTCTGTTTTTCAACGCGATCACCAGGATGAACTGTGGGCGCAGGATGTTGTGAATGAAATCCGGACAAACGTCAATCCGGAAATAACCAGAACGATTTTTGATGGCGATTCCGCCACGGGCTGGACGACAGGACGTCTGCAAAATGCTGAAGACTATCTGGTGATTGTGTTTGACCATCCGGTTTCCATCCATGGCGTCACTTTCTATCTGGGCGCGGATGATAACGAATGCCCCTGGTCATTGCAATTATTTTCGTCGGAAGATGGCGTTGACTGGCGCCCGATTGACATCATTGATCGCAGAGTTACCGATTATACTTTTGAAGAGACGACGACAAAGTATCTGAAAATGATGAACGCGGAGCCGTCGACAGAATTTAACTGGTCGGTTTACGAGTTGGTATTTCATGGGAAAAACCTGGATGAATAAAGAAACGATTCTTACAAAATA
>CALCQT010000106.1 GCA_937894825.1 uncultured Anaerolineaceae bacterium | reverse complement strand
GGGCTGCTGCTCTGTGTAGCCTGCAGTTTGTTCTCGGTCACGACGCGCTACCTGGTTGATTTTTCCTGGCTGTTTGGACTGCCGGCTGTGCTGGTGCTGTTCTGCTGCCGGGAGTATTTTGCCGGGAAAGGGATGGAGCATTGGATTTCCGCCGCGGCCTTGGTGTGTGTGATGGTTGGCGGTGCGATTCTGATCGGTTTATCGCTGACGGGCGAAGGCGGCTGGTTTGAGCAGATCAATCCGGCGTACTTCAACCGGCTGACCTGGCAGTATGCTTTCTGGCTGTGACGTAAGTCACACAACGTATAATTAAAGGTGCACCGATTCAGGAGGGGGAAATGAGCTATCGCGATACCGAAATTATTATGTATCAAACGGAAGATGGCCGCACCAAAATCACGGTGCGGATGGAAGATGAGACCGTCTGGCTGACCCAGGCTCAGATGGCTGAGCTGTTCCAGACTACGAAGCAGAACGTCAGCTTGCATATCAATAATGCTTTTAAAGAAGGGGAAATAGACTCGTTATCAACTGTCAAGGAATATTTGACAGTTCAAAATGAGGGGGAACGCGAGGTATCAAGAAGCATAAAGCACTATAATCTTGACGTCATCATTTCAGTCGGATACCGCGTAAAATCGCTGCGTGGTACGCAGTTCAGGCGCTGGGCTTTGCGAGTTTTGCGGGAGTACCTCATTAAAGGTTTCACCATGAATGATGAGCTCCTGAAACAAGCGGGCGGTGGCGGGTATTGGCGCGAGCTTTTAGATCGTATCCGTGATATTCGCTCCTCAGAAAAGGTGTTTTACCGTCAGCTTCTGGATCTTTTTGCAACCAGTGTCGATTATGACCCGAAGGCGGAAGAATGCAGACGATTCTTTCAAATTGTGCAGAATAAGATGCACTATGCCGTCAATAAGCAGACAGCCGCGGAGATTATTTATCATCGTGTGGATGCTGAATTGCCTTTTATGGGAATGAAAAGTTTTTCCGGTGAGCAGCCGAAAAAAGATGATGCGCTCGTTGCTAAAAATTATCTGGACGAAAAAGAACTGGCTGTTCTGAATCGGATGGTTTCGGCATTTTTTGACCTGGCGGAACTGCACGCCATTAATCATGAGCATATGTATATGAAGGATTGGCTTCCCCAGGAATGCGGGAACTGTCAGCCATCAGGCCGCTATTGAAAAAGCAACCGAGGAATACAAAAAATATTGCAAACGAACGGCGGATCTGCCTACACGTGTTGAACGTGATTATTTGGAAAGTATCAAACAGGTACAGGTGAAGTTGAAAGACGAGTCCAGCGAATCCAGATGATTGGCACTTTATCTTTAAAGCAGAAACGGTTCGTTATGTTGACGAACCGTTTCTGCTTTAAAGATATGCCTTTATTCGCAATTTCGCGAAAAATTAATAATTTTCGTTTCGGATTTCGAAGTAGGACTGCGGATGATTGCAGGTCGGGCAAATGGAGGGAGCTTTCTTGCCATAATGGAGGTGACCGCAGTTCCGGCAAATCCAGACGACTTCCTCTTCCTTTTCAAAGAGTTTCTTCGTCTCTTCGCTGGCGGCCAATTTGCGATAGCGCTCTTCATGAGATTTTTCAATCTTACCGACTAATTCGAATTTGGTCGCAATTTCCTTGAAACCTTCTTCCCGAGCCACTTCCGCGAATTCTTTGTACATGCTGGTCCATTCATAGTTTTCGCCGGCTGCGGCGTCCAGCAGATTGTCATAAGTCGCCGCTACTTCGCCGCCATGCAGATACTTGAACCATAATTTTGCATGCTCGTGCTCATTCCACGCAGTTTCGTCAAAGATCGCACCGATCTGTTCGTAACCGTCTTTTTTTGCCTTGGATGCATAAAAAGTGTACTTCGTGTTGGCTTGCGCTTCACCTGCAAAAGCGGTTTTTAAATTCTCTTCAGTCTTTGACCCTTTTAGTTCCATATAAATCCTCTCATTGGTATAAATTCTTTTCTATCCCTGAATAGATGTTACGTGTAATTATAAACGAAAATTGAGAGCGTGTTGTGTGCTTATGCTTCTTGTAATTGACGGACAAAACAATAACGAAGGTAGTTCCGCGTGACTACAGGATCACCTTCGTTATCGAATTATGCTATTCCTATGTGGAAATAGTGGGATTATTGATCATATATGAAATGGGTTCAGAAAAAATCCATTTCGCGTAGCCTTGGAAGCGAAAGGCAGGCGCTCGCTACTTTGTCGAATCTGTTCTGTTACGAAAATAAACAGAACACACGAATTCTAAAGTTCTTCAAAATCAGCTTTTGCCAGACCGCATTCAGGGCATACCCAATCATCCGGAAGATCTTCAAACGGAGTTCCGGGCGCGATTCCACTATCGGGATCCCCTAATTCGGGATCGTAAACATACTGACATGCCGGGCAGATATATTTTTTCATATTCATTTCTCCTTACGGTTTGTATTTCAAGTCTTTTATCGAATAAACTGGAATAATTTTATCCCATTTTGGCGGATATTCAAGGCGGGGACTGGCATGCTGCAATTGATGCAATTTGAAAGCGGTTATCAAAATATGATCATAGCCGCAGACAATTTTCATTGTGGTCCGGTTCGATCAGCAACGCATGTCCAATCGCAACCGGCGGCCTGGCCCCGGATAATGAATATGCATCAATACAACTTATGACTACTGAATGAATTCATAATTGATCCAGGTCAGCGTTAACCCGGCCCAATCCCGCAGATACCACAGGATCCATGAAAAGATATTGTAATTTGACTGATCCGCCGCCACTGAAACGGCATTCAATCCGAAATGCTCGCAGGTGTAGAGGGCACGGGTGGTGTGGAACGCCTGCGTCACGACGACGACCGATTCCTGATCGAATTTTTGGCGGGCGTTATAACAGGTCAGTGCGGTGTCCAGTCCCCACCAATCCTGAGAGATATCATCCTCGGGAACTCCGGCTTTGAGCGCAATCGCGTTCATCACATCCACCTCGTTCCGGCTGCGGTCCGAATTATCACCGCTCATGATCAGCCGATCCACTTTTCCCGCGTCATAGAGTTCTACCGCGGTATTGACGCGATCCCGCAGCACACTGGACGCTTCGCCGTTTTGGTAGACACCGGCCCCAAAGACCAAAGCGGTTTGATAGGGCAGCTTGTCGATATCCTGCAGCGTGTATTTCTGATCGTGAAAACGGATTGTCAGAATGGCGGCTGGAACCTGGTACAGCAGGATCATTGCCGTCGCCAGATAACAGAGCGCGCGGATAAAGCGATTACGGCGCGCCAGCACGCGGACAATAACAAAAACAGTCCATGCCAGGCGCCAGAACGTCAGAAAGCTGATGCCGGCCAGACAGAACCAAAGCGTAAACCGGACCGAAATGCCGCGATCCCGTTGCAGGATGTTGTTCCAATACCAGGTTTGCCAGAACACCGCGAAAAGGCTGGAACAGATCCATACGATCAGGAGCCTGAATATTCTTTGGATGCCGATCACTTCCGTGATCAGATGACTGAGTGCGCGCCGGAGGCTGCCGCGATCCGGCTCCTGTTTCAGCCTGGGGACCTGATGATAGATTTTCAATAGCCAGCCCAGAATCAGCCAGAAAAACAGAACCGGCAGTGACATAGCGCTTATGTTTGCCATTCCTGCGGATTCCCGGATGCCAACGCCCATGTAAAGGCCCTGCAACAGGCAGATAATCAGATCGCCGATAATGAGGAGAATTAAATTAATCATGTTGACTATTATAAGGGGAGAAAAACGGATCGGTAGCCGCCGCGCCGAACCAACAGGTAAAAATAAGGACAACGCGGGATTTTTATCAAAAAAAAGAACGCCTCCTGTTTATAGGAGACGTTCCTGGTCATTTTATCAGGCGAACGATTATAAAGGACGGGCAAAAACGACGCGCCGGCCCAAATATCCACCGTCAATCGATTCATCTTCGCAGGTGATGAGCACCAATGCGTTGAATACTTCAGAAGCTTTTTCATGAACGGCCGCGAATTCATCCGGAGCATAGCGTTCGTTTGCGAAGACGCTGAACTCCAACAACTGACCGGATGCGCCGCGTACAAAAATACGATCGTTTTCTTCTAATTGAGACAGGAAGAGGAATGGACCGGTCTCAAGCGTATTCAGATGATTGTGCCCGGCGATATAACTGATGCCTTCGCCCGGCAGTGCGCTGCCCTCCAGCAGCCCTGTCTTCTCACCCAGCCAGTCCACCGACCAGCCGTTTTCTTCTTCCGGAACGGAGACAACATCCGCCTGAACGTTCAGCGTGGGTAAATCCAGGGTGATGCCAAGCGTGGTGTAAGCCAACGCGGCTGGCTGTTCACGCAATGCGGTCAAATGGCGCGTGGAGAAACCGGTGCCGGGCAGCGGTTTGTTGCCCCACGAAGGTTTATTGGTATTTACCGGATGTTTGGATCGGAACCGAGCGGCGTGTCACCGTTGTTGAAAGGCGGGCCTTCATTAAACCAACTTTTTGCTTCCAGTTCAGTTCCTGCCGCGGCTGCCTGGGGCTGTTGCTGTACAGTGGAGGTGATGTTGTTCGGAACTGCTGCAAACGGATCGGACTCTGTCAACGATTCCCCCGCGATTGGTTCCCACTGCGGGTATAGATCCAGGTTTCCGCCGAGGCGGATTATTTCGCCGAATCCAAAGGAATCTCCGATCTGATCCGGTGAGGTGTTCCATTTGGTGAATGTATATCCCTGGCGGCTCAGCGGATCCGGTTGAAATTCGCTGTTGAGTCCCAGATTTCCAAGGACGATGACGGAAGCGCCGGGCTGATAGCTTTTCGAGTCTTGCGGAACAGAGCCGGTATCGGAAAGTGTGTCGTGATAAATCACGACGAACCCATTGGTAGTCGCTGCGGCCTGACTCGGATCAATGATGCTGAGCGTTGTAAACGCTGAGCTTCCGTTGTAGAAAAGTTCATTGTTTTGGGCGACTTCCGTTTTCAGAGTGTAGGTGCCGGCTTGGGTGAACTCGTCCATGCTGCAGTCACTGAAAACAATTCCGTCTGATGAACAGGCATAAGTCAATTTCGCTTCCGTATCGGTTAGTGTCTCAAAGCCGTCCGTGTAAGTTACATCGGTTGGAAACAGGATATCCGCTGAAAAAAGCCAGGAATGATCCCCTGTTTGGTAGATTGGGCCGGTCTGTTTCCCAACCAGGACGTTCGAATCGCAATAATCTGTGCCGGTGCATACCGGATCTGCGTGTGCGCTGGATACAACGGCAAAAATAAGGCATAAGGTCGTGAAGAAGAGCATAGTTTTTTTCATGATCGAAACCCTCCAAGTGTTGACAAAAGGTAATCTTGCGGCAGCTATTCCCGTCTGTCGCAACCTTTCTTCAATAAGTGTTCCGGAAATACGGATTCCGGTATTCAATATACTTGCAAGGACTATGCCAAAGGTACAATCAATTGAAAAAAGATTTGAAGCTTTCCAATGGAATCGAATTCGGAATGTCTGAGACAAGGGCTTGCCGCGCATCAGCTATAATTACAGCGCAGCCGGCAACGCATTTTCGCCCCGGCAAAACAAATTTGAACAGGAATACCTATGTCAAGGAAAATCAAAAAATCACCAAAAAAGACCTATACGCCCGCTTCTGCACAAACGCAGGCTCGAGAACCGCTTTCAGGAAAATATCTCTTTTTGGCGAAAGCGCCGGAATTCTTCACATCGGTCTTTATGATGCTGATTCTGGGATTATTCCCCATTTACTTTGATCAATTCGGATTGACCGCCATTCTGGAAGCGAAGCTGGTTTTCTTCCTTTATGCGTCCTGTATCTATTTGGTTCTCCTGACTCTGACGCTGATTGCGCAGGTCCTGACTGGGCTGGTATCGCTTCCGCCCCTGCGCGAAATTCCGGGGCGCCTGTGGCGAGGAAGCAGTTTTTCACAAAAGATGATCGTTTTGCTGGCACTTTCCGCAATCGTCTCGACATTGTTTTCTCCCAACCGGGTGATGTCCTGGTTGGGATATATCCGCTATGAAGGGCTGCGGGTCAAGTTGCTTTACTGGGGAATCTTTCTGGCGGTTTCCCTGTTCGGCCGGCTGAACGATTCTATCGGTATTGCGCTGGGGTTTTCCGGCGTTTTTATGGGTGCGGTCTCAATTCTGCAGTATATCGGGCAGAATCCATTCGGCATCTTTCCGGCCGGAATGAGTTATCCGCTCAATGACCTGACCAAAATGTATATCGGCACGATTGGCAATATCAATTCCGCAGCCGGTTTTTATTGTCTGATGCTGCCGTTTTTTATTGCCGCGATCATTTTGCTG
>CALCQT010000105.1 GCA_937894825.1 uncultured Anaerolineaceae bacterium | reverse complement strand
GAAAAGTTTTTGAACCTTTCTACCGGGACTTATCAACACGGTAGAAAGGTTCAAAAACTTTTCTCCTGTCCTCGTCGCTGATCCCCTGCCCATAATCGAGCACAGTAAGCGTGAACCCATCCGCTCCCAACCTGGTTTTCACCGCAATCTCACCGCCATCCGGCGACGCCCGCAGCGCGTTTTCAACGATGTTGAGCAGCAGCGATTCGATTAAATCTTTGTCTCCTTCCATCCGGCCAACTTGAAGATTTTTTTTGACCTGGATCCGTTTCATTTCAATAATTTGTGCCAGTGTTTTTTCCACAAAAGCTAATGTTTCGTTGAGATTAATCGTCTGCAAAACGATCTTCATATTGGTAAGTCTCGCCAGATCCATCAGTTTTTGCGACAAATTTTTCATTCGTTCGCTCTGATGGATAATATAAGCAATCGCCTGGGCGCCTTCCTCCTCGGTATGGTTAGCGTAGCGAAGAAATTCGCTGTATCCCAGGATCGCGGTAATGGGAGTTCGCATTTCGTGCGCCAGATAATCAATAAACCGCTGCCGTTCCTCTGTGAGGTCGGAAAGCTGCCGGATATGCGTTTCTATGGAATCCGCCATGCTATTAAAGTTACGGGCGAATTCACCAATTTCGTCGTTGCTCTTGACCCCGACTCGTTTCTGATAATAGCCCGCCGCAATTTCTTCGCTTGCCTGGTTCAGCATCCGAATCGGGCGCGTTATGGTTAATACCAGCAATAGCGTCAGTACGGAAAGAACCGCGGAGACAATCACGCCAATCATCACGGCCTGATAAATCATTTGCGCTTTATAATCCGCCAGTGCCTGAATATTTTTGATATAGACAAACTTTATATCGGGATCGGGTTCATCCAGACGGTTTGCCACAATATAATAAAGGATCCCGTCCACGTTTCTTTCGAGGATGTTTTTTTCTCCTGCCCCGATCTCCAGTTCAGGTCGTTCAGCCATTGCGGAGGGAAAGTTTGAATAGACGACATCATCCCCATAATACAGTTCGATAAAAATGTTTTGCCCCGCATAGTAATCCCCGTAGGGAGCAGCATACATCCTGAGGTTTTTGGCATTAAACGCATGATACAGGCTCGAAACATCAGCGAGCCGGCTCTGCAGCGATTGTTGAATAGCGTATTGTTCGTTCAGCGCCGTGGAATGGAATTGTTCTCTGCTCAGAGAATAACTTCTGGAAATCAGAAAGAAAATGGCGGCATCAAAAGCGATCAGGAAGATCAGGATGATGCTTAGATAAGTTTTTTGCCAGAATTTCATCGCGGCGCTTCCAGCCTGTACCCCATTTTGAACACCGTCTTTATCCTGTCCTCCAGCCCCAGCTTCTTTCGCAGCCTTTGGATATGGACATCAACCGTACGTGATTCGCCCAAATAATCATATTCCCACACCAACGCCAACAGCTTCTCGCGTGAAAGCGCAATATTTTGATTCCGGATCAGAACCTCCAAAAGCAAAAACTCTTTGCTTGTCAGTTCAACCGGCGCGTCGTTCTTTAAAACAGTACGCGCATCCAGATCGATTTTCAGGGCATCCAGGATAAAAATATTTCGGATATTTGAATAACGGCGGAGTATCGTATCAATTCTTGTCAGTAACTCGATCGCGGCAAACGGCTTGACCATATAATCATCCGCACCCAACTGCAAACCGGTAATCTTGTCGCTCAATGCCTCTTTGGCC
>CALCQT010000104.1 GCA_937894825.1 uncultured Anaerolineaceae bacterium | reverse complement strand
AAACTGGCCATCGCAAACAGCCGGTTCACCGTGCTAATGCTGGGATATTTTGCCTTTTTTGCCTGCTATCGCCAGGTGAACCGGCTGTTTGCGATGGCCAGTTTGGCGGAATTGGGTGGGATGATTCTGCTCCCCTGCGTGGTGGCGCTGGTCTGGACCGTTCGCTATCGAAAATGGGCGCCCCGGGTGAATGAGGCGTTGCTGTGTCTTTTGATTGGGACACTGACCTTTATGGTGTACCGCTCAACGGCACTCTGGGTGAACCATTGGGAGACCGATCGCTTTACCTACTGGCATCAATTGGCAGACGCGTTTTTACACGGGAAGCTGTATTTGACCGATCCGGATACGCTGCATGATCTGACGCTGTACAACGGACATTGGTATGTCCCGAATCCGCCGCTGCCCGCCATTCTGCTGATGCCGTTCGTCTGGCTGCTGGGTGTGGATCGGATCAACATGACGGTGGTGGCCGCGGTGATCGGCGCGCTGAACACGGTGGCGGTGTTTCTCATGCTGCGCCGGGCTGCCGCGCGCTCTACGACAAATTGCGGCCTGGCCGCGAACCTGTGGCTGACGGCGGTTTTCGCGTTCGGAACCAATCACTATTGGCTTTCGACCACTGGACAAATCTGGTTTATCAGCCAGTTGGTGACTGTCCTGTTCGTGACGCTGGCATGTCTTTCGGCTATTGAAGGTTGGTCTGGCTGGCTCACAGGCCTGTTTTTGGGGCTGGCGGTGCTGGCCCGTCCCAACGTCTTTCCGATGGCGATTTTTCTGGCCGGGGTTACGCTTTGGCGGCAGACGGAATTTCCGAAAATTCTCTGGCGGGCGCTGTTCTCATGGGCGATCAAAGCCGCCCTTCCGGTGATCATCGCGGCCTGCGTTTTGCTTGGATATAACTATCTGCGCTTTGAGGATTGGCTGGATTTTGGGTATGTCACGATCAATGGCGCGGACTGGATTCTGGATGCCGTGCGGAAGTACGGGATGTTCCACCCATATTTTATTCCGGCGAATCTGGATGCGATGTTTTTCCGGCTTCCGGAGCTGGATTTTTCGGGCGAACGCTTCTTTTTTCAACCGGATGAGACGATGATCGGATTCAGCATTTTTGTGATGACGCCGCCGCTGATTTTTCTTTTCCGCAGGTTGCGCAGAAATTGGTGGACGATTAGCGCCTGGGTCTCCATCTTTTTGACAACCGGACTGTTGCTTTGTTATCATAATACCGGCGCAAGCCAGGTGGGGTATCGCTATCTGCTGGATATGATCGCGCCGATTTTGCTGCTGATGGGCGTGGGAATTGGAAAGCGCCCCGGTACGATTTTCAAAATCCTTGCCGCGCTGGCTTTTCTTGTGAATGCGCTCTCGGTCTATTGGTGGTCTCTTATGGCGGATTGGTGACGCTTCTCTCCACACGCATAGAAATGCGGATGCGAAAAATGGATTGTCCCTTATGATCAGAAAAATTAAAAGACGGTTTTCAAATTATTTATCCTTCGGGAATCCGTTAGTGGACCTGATTGTTTCTTTCGCGGTCTCGTTTCTGGTGATCATTTTTTACTCCTTTTCCCGTCTGCCTTACGGTTTTTCCTTTACTGAACTTCA
>CALCQT010000103.1 GCA_937894825.1 uncultured Anaerolineaceae bacterium | reverse complement strand
CGTGAATTCTTATGATCCGGTCAATCTGGGTTATCAATCGTACACGGCTGATGCCGGACGGGAAACCAGTGTGGCAGGCGAGCCGCTTCGGGATGACGCCGGTGAGGTGATTGGCATAGAGAACCGTTCTTATAAAGAAAAGACGGTCGGAGCGCATGTGGCTGTGGATTCCGCATGGGGAGCGGCGGATCATACGGCGGACGCGGATGTGCAGCTTGCACGGCTGCAAGCTGCGGTAGACAGCGGAAAACCGGTTATCGTCGTATTGGATGTGTCGAATCCTTCCGTATTGGAAGATATTGAACCGCTGACGGATGCGATTCTGGTTAGTTTCCAATCGCAGAAAGCGGCGGTTTTGGACATGCTCACCGGTTCGACAAAGTATGGCGACGAGTCGGGTGAAGTTGTTACCATTTGGCCTACCGGCATGCTGCCGATGCAATTTCCACGGGATATGGTGGCGGTGGAGCAGCAATTGGAGGATGTCCCCCGCGATATGGCCCCTTATCAGGACCGTTCAGGGAATGTGTATGATTTCGGTTTTGGTCTGACGTGGGCGAGCGGTTCAACAGGTCCGGTTGACGCGGACGTTAACCCTGGGTATACCGCGTTTGTGCTTGAGAATGAAGCGCCGATGACGATGCCGGAAAACGTTGGAAATAACGAAAGCGCCTACAGCATTCTGAAACGGATGAAGGTGAGATTCGATTATGGTTATAAAGAAGCCGATATTGATCGGGAGAATAAGAACCTGATTAAAATCGTGGAAGTCGGATTACCGGTGACGGCTGAAGTGCCGGAACGTGAAGGCTATGTTTTCGAGGGCTGGAATCTGGACGGGGTTGCTTACGACTTCAGTACGCCGGTCAACGCGGATCTTGTACTGACCGCACAATGGACAGAGGCAAAGTAAGCAAGCGGTAGTGAAAGCAGGCGGAAATGGGAAACTTAATTTCCGCTGCAAAAATTGAGTTGTCAAAATAATATGAACAGAGGCTGGCAAACCTGATTGGAGGTTTGTCGGCCTCGATGTTTTTATCCTTGGGTGGGTCTTTTGAGCTAGTATCAAATCATCAATTAGCATGGGAGACCGGCTTCATAGATTGTTTCAGGGGCTATGTCAATTGTCTCCTCCAACCAGGTCGGAATCCCGTAATCCAGGTAGACCTGGGCAAATACTGCAGGATCTTTCAGCGGTTGGTAGCAGGACTGATATAACAATGGTGCCATATCGAAGTATTTGGTCTCCCCTGTAGTAAACCTGAGCCAGAGCTGATGATTTGGCAACGGGCGAACAGATTTGACTGAGATCAATTCTGCCTGATCATGCGCGCAAATGATATTGTTAATGTTTTTCATATAGCATGTTTCCTATTGCAAAGGTTCAATTGGAAAACCTCCTTGATTCGATCAATGTGAAGCATGCCTTCTGTCTCTTTTGTTTGCAACTGAAAAGCAGCTGTCGAAGTTTGACAAATTATTTATGTCCGATCCTCCTGCGGGAGCTCCAGCCACATGACATGCAAGTTGTCGTGCTTCTCGATTTCCTGAAAGCCCTGCTCCTGGTACATGTGCAGCGTCCCCCGGTACTGCTTTTGCGGAGCCGTTTGGGATTCAATGGGCAAGGCTAAAACCGCGTCGAATCCCTGCGCTGCAAAGTCCTGCACGGCCTGGCGCAGCAACTGGCGCGCGACGCCCTTTCCCCTGTATTCGTTATGAATCACAAAGCAAATGACACAGCCGACCTTTTTCCCCTTGATTTGATGTTCGATATCTTCCTGCAGACGCGTGAAGCTGCGCGCGTCGTTTGCGCTGCACCAGCCGATACAGCGTTCCCCGTCAAAAGCAAGATATCCGCGCTGGCACCCTTCCTTGATGCACTGCATGGCTTCCGCCCGGTTTTCGTCTCCTGACCGTGCCATCCATTCTTTCTGAGAACAGTCGGAATAATAAAAGCGGCAATAGCAGGTTGCCCAATGGGGAGTAGATGCAAAGTCAACCTGTGCCAGATAATCCGCAAAGGTGTCTGCCAACTCGAGTGTGAGCGCTTTAATCTCGTAGTCCATTGTGACCTCCTGAACCTGTTGATATCCGAATTATTAATTCATATTATAGTGGATGGGAGTAAAAACAGCGACCAGGATTTTATATCCATGAGCGACGCTGTTCGATTCAACGCGCTGGATAAAAATCAATTTCAGCTGGTTTCCATCCTGAAAAGATGTGCCACTGCCCTGTCAATCGAAGTTGATATCCTCGAGCCCTGCTCTGTTCCTGATGATGATTTTTCGCTGACCTTCCAGCCTGATCAATCCGTCTTCCTGCAGCGCGGTCAACTTCCGGCTTAAGGTTTCCTGGCTCATACTCAGTTGAGAGGCCAGATTTCCCTTGGTCATCGGCAGCACGATCTCCGGTTTCCCCTCCGATAACTCGAGCAGTGTCCGGGCTAATCGTTGCGTTACCGAGCTTAGGCTGATGGCTTCAATCCGATTTTCGGCTTTCTCCAGTCGTCGGGAGAGTTCATCCATCACTTTGAATGCAATCGAGGTATATTTTGCCATCAGCTGCTTGAATCTTGTCCCTTGGAGAATGCACACAACCGAATCTTCCAGTGCTTGTGCGTTTTCGCTCAGCGGCAGCGAGGAAAACAGGGTCAGTTCTCCGATAAACTCCCCTGTCCCGACCACGCGCAGCACCTGCTCTTTTCCGCTTGCGGTGAGCCGGAAGAGTTTTAGCATCCCGCTGTGGAGAACAAAAAGCGTTCCGCCTTTATCATCTGCCCAGTAAACGACTTCACCTTTTTTGAAGCTGCGCGAGATCGCGATCTGGGCGATTTCCAGCATTTCCTCATGATTCAGGTTTGCGAATATTGGCACATTTTGCAGGCAGCTGATGTGGTCTTTGTCTTGTTTGAAGTGATTCATTTGCAAATCCTCTGTTTTGATTTTACCAGTGCAGCGCGTTGCAAAAAACGCTTGCGGGCATTTGAAACGAAACAGCCTCTCCGAATATTACGGAGAAGCTGTTTCGTTCCTGTGCGCATGGCTGGCACGATGAACTACGATGCGTGAAGCTGTCCGTGACTGTGGTGGAGGTCATGGTCATGGCCTTCCGCCTGTTTGAAGAAACTCACGTAAGCCTCCACATAGTTCCGTGCCGCAGCGATGTCGTTGATGTCATAATCTTTTAACGCGATGACTCTTTGGAATTTTTCCTCCAGCGCGTGCAACTCTTCATGGGAAATCAGCCTTTCCAATGGGGAAAGGTTCCCGATTTCGATGCTTTTGTCCGCGGCTGCGACTTTTTCGTCGATTGGAACGCCCGAGGGTTTTAATCCTTCGAAAGGTGCGCCTTCTCCCGCCCGGTGAATACGGATCAGGTTTTCAAGAAAAAACCGTTCGGCCAATTGCTGTGCATCAGGACCGAAATCCCGGACTTTTCGGCTCAATTCAAATACTTCCAGCAACTCGTGTTCAAAAGACATCGGAATCCACTTATAGGCGTAGTTAATGTTGCCCGTCCGCAGCGCTTTTTTCCCATCACTGGCGGTCGGACCGTCCATCGTGTCGCAATGCGCGCTTGCTTTTCCACGGATCAGGAAAAGCGCACTGAATAATATGAAAAGTATTGCCACAAAATATAAAATAGCCATTTTGACCTCTCTTTCTATTGTTGAGGTCAGTATACAGGGGAGTGGAGAGAAAATCTTTGACCCGGGTCAAAAATCGGGCTCATGTTTCAT
>CALCQT010000102.1 GCA_937894825.1 uncultured Anaerolineaceae bacterium | reverse complement strand
GGCCGGAGAAGATTTGTAAAGGGTCTCGGGGGTGGCAAGGCCGAACACGCCGACTTTGATACCGTCGATTGTAAGGATGGTGTATTCCGGCAGGACGGTCTGGTTGGTGTCGGTGTAAACAAGGTTGGCAGCCAGAATTGGGAAATCAGCCATGTAGCCGAGGTCGATCAGTTTCTCGTAACCATAGTTGAAATCGTGGTTACCGGGAGCCATTGCATCATACCCGACTTCGTTCATCAGCCAGATGATGGATTCACCTTCCATCAAAGTGGCAAAAACCTGTCCGTGGGTAACATCGCCATCATCAAAAAGCAGTACCGGTCCGCTTTCGGCAACCTGTTTTTTGTAAGCGGCGATTTTGGCGAAACCAAGTTTTCCGGTTGTGGCAATCTGGCCTTCAGCGGCCGAATCCGGTGTTTCCGCATAATAACTGTGGATATCGTTCGTTCCTAAGATGGTTAAGGTAATAGTATCGGTTTCCTGCGCTCCGGCGGCAATCACGGAACTCAGGATGGTCATGAGAACCAGCGCAAATAAAAATACACGTTTATTCATCGTTTTACTCCTCGCGATACGAATTGATTGTTCTCTCCCGTCAACGGAAGCTATTTGAGGCCCGGCTCTGAGCCATGTGTCTTTAATTATAAAGGGAACCAATATTGATCTATTCCCTTTACCGGACTTTTACAGATATTTTGAATTAAGTGCCGAAACCTGCGCTTTTTCTTGATGATCGGGCCGTTTTTGTAATGTTGCTATCGAAAAAACTGAACAATCAATGGCTTGCTGTCTGTTCGTGGGTGGGCAAAGCTTTACTGCTCTTTGTAATTGAGGATCAGAGAAACAATCCTGCCTGCCGCGTTTCCATCGCCGTAAGGGTTGGCTGCTCTGGCCATGCGTTCCCAATCGGCCGGGTCGTTGAGCAGTGAAGACACCTGCCTGAAGATACGTTCGTTATCCGTTCCGACCAGGCGGACATTGCCGCTTTGAATGCCTTCCGGCCGTTCGGTGACCTCTCGCAAGACCAGGACAGGGATTCCCAGTCCGGGCGCTTCTTCCTGTAATCCGCCGGAATCGGTCAGGACGATTTTGGATCGCTTCAGCAACTGGACCATTTCCAGATAATCCAGCGGTGCGATCAGGCTGATATTTTGCCTCCCATCCAGCAGAGTGTGAACAGTGTTGCGGACGGCCGGGTTGGGATGGACCGGGTATACAATATGAACCCGGTCGTCAAATTCCTGCGCTATTTGTAAGAGCGCGGCACAGATCGATTCAAGCGGTTTGCCATGGTTTTCCCGCCGGTGCGCTGTGACGGTGATGATCTCTTTTTTGTCGAAAGGAATGTCTTTCAGAACGCTTGTTTCAGGTGTGAAAGGCATTGCGGCTGTCTGATGCAGGGCGTCAATGACGGTATTACCGGTGACATGGCAGATTTCCGCCGGAATCGCTTCGCGGATCAGGTTCTCCCGCGCCTGTTGAGTGGGAGCAAAGTGCAGATCCGCAACGGCTCCGGCAATTTTGCGGTTGATTTCTTCAGGAAATGGGGCCCATTTGTCGTAACTGCGCAGGCCGGCTTCCACATGGCCGACCCGGACGCCGTTATAAAAAGCTGCCAATGCGGCTGCCATTACTGTCGAAGTATCGCCCTGAACCAGCACCCAGTCCGGTTTGGTCTCTCTCAGGACTTTGTCCATGCTGAGCAGAATGGAAGCGGTGATTTCAGGCAGGGTTTGATTTTCTTTCATCAGGTCCAGATCAATATCCGCCTGCAAACCAAACAGGTGCAGGATTGGGTCAACCATGTGCCGGTGCTGCGCCGTATTGCAGAGGAGTGTTTCCACACCCTGTGTCTGCCGCAGCGCCTGAACGACGGGTACCATCTTGATGGCTTCCGGCCGCGTTCCGATCACTGTGATTACTTTGATGTTGTTCGACATTTTCCTCCGTGTTAAGGATCATTATTCTCTGAAATGGTTGATCGGCCCCGTTCATGTTGAATCAATTGAACTGCCGTTTGAACGATGGGGCGGGTCTTCATCGCGTATCAGCCCTTTATTTCGAATCGCTGACGTGTTTGGCACAGTTTGACATTCGCCTCATATACGAGTATAATCGATTGCGCTTGGGGACGTGTTGTTTTTGTTCGTTCTGCGTCGGTTTGCATGCGGAATTTTCACTAAATCAGCAGTTTTGCAGAATAAGGACGTTCTGATAATCCAAGCCCTTTAAACCTGAAGGGAGGTGAGAATTGTGGCTAGTGTAGTTCTTCGACAAAATGAATCACAGGATCAGTTGCTTAAACGCTTCCGTAAGAAGGTTGTTAAGAGTGGCGTGCTCAGTACAGTCCGGCGTAAACGCTGGTTTGTTTCGAAAAGTGAAGTTGACCGTGTTGAACGGAAAAAATCAATGCGCCGGATGAAACGGAGCTTTTGGCGGCAAAGGACCGCCT
>CALCQT010000101.1 GCA_937894825.1 uncultured Anaerolineaceae bacterium | reverse complement strand
ATCCCGCCACTGACGGAAAAGCGGCTGCCAGCCGCCGCCGGCTTTCAGCGCAGCCCATTCGGCTGTTTGCAGGATGGATGCGTTGGGCAGTGAGGCGATGGCTTCGTTCCAGTTTTCCGGCAAACCTTCAAGTGTGTTGATTGGCGCGGTCATTTTTTCCTCCGCCCGGCCACCCATTTCATCAGGCGGTAAAGCGGCGGCAGATAGGCATAGTCCCAGCTGCCGAGTGTGCGCTGAATGCTGCCGCCGAAACCGCGTTTGAAGCGGTAAACGGGCCACAGGCCATCGTTGCGCTCCTGGAATTGTGCTTCCAGCGTGGCTTCGTCCGTGTCCGGAATGCCCCACAGGTCATATTCGGTGCAGCCGTTTGCAGCGGACAGTTTCATCGCGTTCCATTGCAGCAGATGGTTCGGCATGCGGTTGCGTTCTTCGTTGGAAGAAGCGCCGTAAAGGTAGCTGGCGCGCTTGCCGCGCAGGAATAGCATCATGGCGGAAAGCGGCTTGCCCTGATAAGCCACAAACAGCAGGCGCACCTGCCCGCTCTCTTTAAAATTGTCATAACAGGTACGGTAATAGGCGGCGCTGTGCACGCCGAAGCGATCCCGTTCGCCGGTCTCTTCCATCAGGCGGGTAAAAGCTGTCAGATCCTCCGATTCATAGAAATCCAGCCCTTTCTTTTGCGAAAGGCGGATGTTGTAGCGGGTTTTCTGGTTCATGCGTTCCAGCCAGCTTTCCTCGCTCCCTTCCAGGGAAACCAGGATCGTGTTGGGCGGTTGGACCGTTGCGAAGGCGGGGTGGAATCCGTTGTGTTTCATACCGGACAGGAGCACTGCCCCCTGCGGCGTGTGCTGCCATTCGTCCGGCTCAACACGCAGGAAGATGGCGCGTCCGGCGCGGCAGCGTTCATGAACCGCCTGCCAGAATTCGGTGTAGTCGGGATCTTTGGGATCGAAAGTGACCGGTCCGCGCGGGATATAGGCGATGGTCAGTCCCAGCGCCCAACGCGGCAGGCGCCGGAAAAGGATCATCGCGCCGGCGCCGCCGGTTGCCACGAAGGTCGGGCGCCAGCCGAATACGCTCTTCAGCGCGCCCCATTCGGCTGTTTGAAGGATCGATGCTTCCGGAAATTGTGCCAGCCGCGTTCGCCAGGCTTCCGTCGTCAGTTCAGGCATTCCTTACTCCATCGGGAGCATGCCGTCCGGCTGCGGGCTCAGCAGGCAAGCATCCGGGATGACCTCGTTCAGGTAACTGCGGATGCTTGTATCGTCACCTTCCCGGGCCAGATCGCACAGTTGTGTCACAATCTCCCCCAGGCGCTCGTCATCCAACAGATCGGCGCGTTCCAGCTTGAAAATATCGGGATGGATGGTCTCTTCCAGCATCTGGCCCTCGTTCCAAAGGTCCTCGCTCAGCTTCTCGCCCGAGCGGATGCCGGTGAATTTGATCTCGATGTCCCGTCCCGGTTCCAGGCCGGAAAGACGGATCAGGTCCTCTGCCAGGTCCAGAATGCGGACCTGTTTTCCCATGTTGAGCACAAAGGTCTCTTGATTGGCGCCGAGACCGGCCGCTTCAAGCACGAGATAAACCGCTTCGGG
>CALCQT010000100.1 GCA_937894825.1 uncultured Anaerolineaceae bacterium | reverse complement strand
TTATGACGAACTGGCTGGACACGGTCAATATCCGGCTGATGACCGAATCGGATTTGCCCGAAATTGAATGGGATGGAGAGTACCGCCGTTACCGCAAAGTGTATCGTGAGGTGTACCGCGGACTGTTGGCAGGCCGTTCTTTCCCCTGGATCGCGGAGATCCCTTCGGTCGGGGTGATCGGGCAGGTTTTCCTGACCGAAAAACAGCCCCATCAGGAATATTCGGAGCACCCGTACATGTTCCTCAGTTCGTTCCGCGTGAAGCCGGATTACCGCCGGCGCGGCCTGGGAACGCTGCTGCTGAAAATCTGCGAGGGGACCGCCAAGGATCGCGATATGAACGTCATCATCCTGAACTGCGCCCGGTCCAACCGGCGCAGCCGGGCCTTCTATGAGCGGAATGGATTCAGCGTGCTGCGCAGCGATCCCGGCAAATGGTCGTACATTGACGATACCGGCAAAATCCGCGAAGAAACTGAGCCGGCCTGGGTGATGCGAAAAGTGCTGCCTTTGAACAGTAAGGCATAAATAAACAAATTGTCATCTCGACTCTCGAAGGTGCTCTTGGAGGTGGAGAGACCCTCAATCTGAATCGCGGATCTGCTTTTTTCCAGAACACAGAGTTGTGAAAATTTCTTAAATAAATTTTTCGAAGAACATTCCTCTGGAGAATTTCAGACCCCTGACGAGTTTTGAAGATGTCTCGACTCGCTACGCTCCCTCGACATGACAGATTTGTCGTTCAATTTTTGGCGCAATGCACCAAAAATTGAACGACGGTTACTTCTGAAATAGTTTTACTTTTATCACCCCAATCAATCTTAAGCTGTACTTTTTTTGTTTAATTCTCTTGACAATCGGGAAATATACTCATACTATTTGACTATAAATTTATATCTAGTCAAATAGTACAAATGAAAGCCTAATATGCCCAAACCTTTTTCAGACAGTGAACGTGCCTATATCAAAAATCGATTGATGGAGGAAGCGCAAACGTGTCTTATGCAGTTCGGCATGCGAAAAACTACCATCGATGAGCTGGTCAAACGCGTCAACATACCCAAAGGGACTTTCTACCTGTTCTATCCATCCAAGGAATTATTGTTCTTTGATGTCTTCTGCGCCCTGCATGAGGAATTACAAAGCACCTTTATCCGCTGGATTGATGAGCTGGGAGACAACATCAATGTGGACACTGTCACAGAGTTGCTTTTCCGCCTGTATAAACAGACCGACGCCACATTTATTTATTCCTTTATCGCCAATGGAGACCTGGAACTGTTGGTGCGGAAGCTCCCCTCGGAGGTTGCAGCCGCCCATGCCCGGAAGGATGATTTTAATATGGAACGCTTGCTTTCACAGCTTCCGGGCGTCCGAACGGATGGCAATATCGAGATTTTCAGCGCCGTTTTACGGGCGATTTTTTGCATCATGCTTCACAAATGGGAAGTTGGGGAAAATGTCTTCGATGATGTGATTCGGGTAATCGTGCGTGGCGTTGTGATTCAACTCTTCGAGGGAGAACCATTATGATTCGAGTACAGGATATGCAATTCAGCTATACGAAAGAGCCCTTTATCGAAAATATGAACTTTGATGTGCAAAACGGTGAAATTTTCGGATTTTTAGGGCCTTCCGGCGCCGGCAAAAGCACGCTGCAAAAAATTCTCACCGGCCTTCTGACCACATATCGCGGCAGCGTACAGGTAAACGGGATAGAGATCAAACACCGCGGGAACAGCTTTTATGAGAATATCGGCGTGGACTTTGAATTTCCCAGCCTGTACGAAAAGCTGACGGCGAGGGAAAACCTGAATTTCTTTGCCTCTCTTTATAAGAAGCATCAGGCAATTGACCCGCTCCTGGATAGTGTCGGCCTGCTCCACGATGCCGGCAAAAAGGTTTCAGATTTCTCCAAAGGGATGAAATCAAGGCTGAACTTTATTAAGGCCTTGCTCCATGACCCCGCGCTGCTTTTTCTGGATGAACCAACCTCCGGGCTCGACCCATCCAACGCGAAACGAATGAAGGACATCATTTTGCAGGAAAAAGCAAAAGGAAAAACCATATTGCTGACCACCCACAATATGTACGACGCGACAGAACTTTGCAGCCGGGTGGCTTTTATTGTAGACGGCAAGTTACGGGCGCTGGACACGCCGCGAGCCCTGATTATGTCCCGCGGCGCGGCCAGAGTTCGTTACACATATGCCGTAAACGGTCGGGAAGAGCAAAAGGAAATCACCTTGGACCGTACGGGCGAAGACGACGTACTGCAAAAGCTTGTTCAGGAAAACCGGTTGTTATCCATCCACAGCAGTGAGCCGACGCTGAACGATATTTTTGTGGAGCTGACAGGAAGGCTGCTGCAATGAGAACAAAAGCACTGCTGATCGGCGACATCCGGTTTCAATTCAAATATGGATTCTATTTTCTCTATCTGGTTTTCACCATCCTGTATATCAGCCTGCTCACGGTTCTGCCGGTCACCTGGAGAGCACAGGCTGCCACACTGATGATTTTTACCGACCCGGCGGCGATGGGGCTTTACTTTATGGGCGCAATTATCCTGTTTGAAAAAAGCGAAAGCGTCTTGAATAGCATCGCCATCTCGCCTGTCAGATCGCTCGAATATGTTGTTTCAAAGCTGATTTCCCTCGCCTTGATCTCAACGATCGTCGGGCTGCTGATCGGGTTTGGCAGCGGAAATGTCTCGAATCCAATCATTTTGGCGTTGGGCGTATTTCTCGGTTCCTGTTTGTTTTCATCCGCGGGGCTCATCGTTGCCGCAAATATCGTCAGCTTGAATGAATTTATTGTGGCAACCATTCCGGTTGAGCTGGTTATCAATGTGCCTGCCCTTGCCTGGTTGTTCGGCTGGAAACCAGGCTGGCTGATTCTCCATCCGGGGATATGTATTATCGAGATCATTCAAAACGGAGAAAAAGCATTGCCGGCCATGTTCATTCTTCTGGTATGGACGATCCTGTTCGCGCTGCTGGCCCGCCGCGTCGTGGATAAAAGTCTGCGCGTCCTGGGAGGGGGTAAACTGTGAGACCGTTGTTTCAATCCTTCAGATTATTTATCCAACAGATCTTCAGGGACAGCATGCTGTCCGCGGTATGTATCGGGACACTGGTAACAGCGCTTTTTATTCGGTTCGGCGTCCCGGCGATTGAAAATATTCTGTGCAATCATTTCCAGGAAGAGGTAATTCTTGCTAAATACTATCTTTTGTTTGATTTGATGTTAGCCCTCATCACGCCGTATATGTTCTGCTTTGCATCAGCGATGATGATCCTGACGGAATACGACGAGAACTTAACAAGGTATCTGGCTGTGACTCCTGTGGGGAAAAATGGATATATCCTGTCAAGGCTGGTCTTTCCGGCGCTAATTTCAATCGTTGTGTCCGTCGCGTTGATGCATTGGTTTTCACTGACGGCCTGGTCATTTGCGATGACGCTGCTTACCTGTATTCTGACATGTCTGATGAGTATCGCTGTGGCACTGCTGACATTTGCATTTTCCCATAACCGGGTGGAGGGTTTGGCCATGGCAAAGCTCTCGGGACTTTTGATGGTGGGTCTTTTTGTCCCTTTTTTCCTGTTGACGAATATACAATATCTGTTTTCGCCGCTGCCGTCTTTTTGGATTGCAAAACTCTGCATGGAACAGAACCTGATATTTCTATGGCCTGCCACACTATCATCGCTCATTTGGATTACGGTACTGTACCAAAAATTCAGCCGCAAAATCAGATGACCCCATTTAATTTGCCCATCTATTTAGAAGGGTGCGGTTATTCAACGAATTACAGTCCATTTATAGAATGTGCATCTTCCGAATATTTCAATATCTTTGCCGTCCGAATGATTTATGGGCGTCCTTACTTCTAATTCCCAAAGGCGTCATATTGGAACTCATGTTCTAACTTCTTTTTAACGTTCGGTTGATATAATTCAAAAATTGAGGATATAAAGCATGATCAACCGAAAATTTGAACTACAAGCACCCTACCAGCCGATGGGAGACCAACCGGAAGCGATCGCAACGCTGACAGAAGGCGTCCGCAACGGACTGCGGCATCAGGTCCTGCTGGGAGCCACCGGCACTGGGAAAACTTTCACCATGGCCAACATCATCCAGCAGGCGCAGATGCCCGCGGTGGTTATGGCACACAACAAAACGCTGGCCGCGCAGCTTTACGCGGAATTCAAAGAATTCTTCCCCAACAACGCAGTGGAATACTTTGTCTCTTATTACGATTACTACCAGCCGGAAGCATACGTCCCCCGGCATGATCTTTATATCGAAAAAGAAGTCGACACCAACGAAGAAATTGACCGGCTGCGGCTGGCCGCGACCGCGGCGTTGTCCTCCCGTCCGGACGTCATTGTCGTGGCCTCCGTCTCCTGCATCTACGGGTTGGGAGACCCGGAAGCCTACGGGAAAACCGTCATCACCCTGAAGACCGGCACCATCCACCGCCGCAACGCGTTGCTGCGAAACCTGGTCGAAAGTCAATACCAGCGCAACGACATGGATTTTCACCCCGGCACCTTCCGGGTGCGCGGTGATACACTGGAGGTCTTCCCGGCCTATTCCGACAGTATCGTCTACCGCGTCTCCTACTGGGACGACGAAATCGAGAAAATTACCGAAGTCAACCCGCTGACCGGCGAGCTCATCGCGGTGCATGACGAAATTTCGATCTATCCGGCCAAGCACTACATCACCGAAGAAAGCCGCATGGAGCAGGCCGTCAAGGATATCGAAGCGGAACTGGTGGAACGGATTAAATTTTTCAAAGACCATGAACAATACCTGGAAGCGCAGCGCATTGAGCAGCGCACCAAATTCGACCTGGAGATGATCAAGGAGACCGGCTACTGTTCCGGTATTGAAAACTATTCCCGGCACATGGACCAGCGCCCGTCCGGCAGTCATCCCTGGACACTGATGGATTACCTGCCGTCAAACTACCTGCTCTTTATCGACGAATCTCACATGACCATCCCGCAAGTGCGCGGCATGTACCGCGGCGATCAGAGCCGAAAAAGCGTATTGGCGGAATATGGTTTTCGCTTGCCCTCAGCGCTGGATAACCGCCCGCTGACTTTTGAAGAGTTCGAAAAAGTGATGGGCTATACCATTTACACCAGCGCCACCCCGGGACCCTACGAAATGCAGCATACCGAGCAAACCGCGGAACAGATCATCCGCCCGACCGGATTGCTGGACCCGGAAGTAGAGGTGCGCCCGATCAAAGGACAGATCGATGATCTGATCAGTGAGATCCGCAAACGGATTGCGCTGAACCAGCGCGTGCTGGTCACCACGCTCACTAAACGCATGTCCGAGGACCTGTCGGAATACCTGAAAGACAACGAGATCAAAGTAAATTATCTGCACTCCGAAATCGATACGCTGGAACGGATCTCGATCCTGCGCGATATGCGCACCGGCGTTTATGACGTGATCGTCGGGATTAACCTGTTGCGTGAAGGGTTGGATCTGCCGGAAGTTTCGCTGGTGGCCATTCTGGACGCGGATAAGGAAGGCTTCCTGCGTTCCGGCGTCGCCTTGATCCAGACCATCGGACGGGCGGCCCGTAACGCGGACGGGAAAGTGATCATGTACGCCGACAACATGACGGATTCCATGCGCTACGCCATTGACGAGACCAATCGCCGCCGCAAAAAACAGCAGGATTACAATGAAAAGCACAATATCAAACCGATGACCATCATCAAGGGGATTTATGATCTTTCCGAGCGGCTGACGGTTTCAACCACCATCGCGGAGGAAAAAGCGGATTATAAGGTGATGCGCAAAAACCTGCCGAAGAATGAGCTGAAGCACACGCTGGCTGAAATGGAACGGGAGATGAAGGCTGCCGCGAAGAATCTTGAATTTGAACGAGCCGCTGAGCTGCGCGATCAGGTCTATGAGCTGCGCGGTCTGTTGGCGGATCTATCCAACGCCGCGCCATGGAAACGGGCAAAAATCATGGCCGGGGAAATCGAATTGGAATAAATGTGAGAAAGTTGTTTATTTTTGTGCGCGACGCGCACAAAAATAAACAACAGTTTTTAGACAGGAATATTATTCCTCATCTTCCGACCAGTCCGCATCCTCATCGTCCAGGAATTCATCCTCAGCCGAAATATCATCAATGATCCGGAAACGATCCCAGTCAAGCTCCTCTAAATCGTCCTCATCATCTTCCTCGTGCTCGTGATCATGGGAATGATGAAGATGTGTGTGGACATGCTCCTCGTTCTCATCAACCTCAGGCATTGCCGCAATCCGCTCCTGGATCAGAAACACATAATCTTCCTCAGAATCGTCGTCTTCTTCATCGGACGAGAATTCATCTTCGTCTTTTTCCAAATCGAAGAATTCCT
>CALCQT010000099.1 GCA_937894825.1 uncultured Anaerolineaceae bacterium | reverse complement strand
TTAGGATGTTCAAATTCTTTCATGCCAGCGCCGGTCCCCTGGCCCCGGATCGTCATTTCGGGTTCCGCAAAAGTAGCAAAGGAGGCCAGGATGGCCGCGCCGGTTGGAGTCACCAGTTCGCCGCGCACGGTCGACGGGCGGACGCTGGCCTGCATGTCCTGCAGCAGCCAGGCGGTGGCGGGAGCCGGAATGGGTAACAGTCCATGCTGGGTTTGCACCTGACCGGTGCCAAGCGGCAACGGGGAGCTGTAAATCTTTTCGATATCAAAATAATCCAATGCCGCGGCCGCGCCGGCGATGTCCAGAATGGAATCAACCGCGCCGACCTCGTGAAAATGGACTTCATCCATTGAGACGCCATGGACGGATGCTTCCGCCCGGGCGATTTTTTCGAAAATGCGCAGGCTTTTTTCTTTGATCCGTGGCGGGAGTGCGCTGGTCTCCAAAAGCGTACGGATATCCGTATAATGACGGTGGTGATGACTTTCCGGCGTAAAATCCAATTGGACCCGTCCCGCTGTGATACCGGATTTTAGGATCTTTTGAAATGAAACGTCCTGGTATTCCGGCAGGTTCAGCGCCGAGAAAACCGCTTTCAGATGATCCAGCGGAAACCCGGCGTCCAGCATGGCGCTGAGGAACATATCCCCGCTGATCCCGGAAAAGCAATCACAGTAAAGTATTTTCATCCAATCCCCCTCAAGATGTTTATTAACGATGTGTTTTGTAGGGGCGATCATCGCGAAGCATGATCGCCCCTACAAATGTGCATTAATTAGTAAAGAAACCTAGCCTTCTGATGACTGAATCATCGTTCTGGCACTGAAAAGGATAACCGTATCTCCCCATTTATACAATGCTATAATTAAATTAAACGCTTATCGCTGGGGAAGGTCCTGATATCAAATTTTCCCCGGCATGGGCTGGTACCGGTTCAAACGTCAAAAGTAAAATTGTGAAAAAAATACGACACTTATCGCTTTTTCTCTGGCTATTCCTCATCTCCTTTCAGTCCGCGGCGGGAGCGGATAATCATCTGACCGCGCTTAAATCGTACGGTGTGCTCTATTTTGGGACTTCGCCCGATTATGTGCCGTTTGTTTTTTATGATCAAACGGGTCAGGTTGACGGGCTGGATATCGCACTGATTCGGGAAATCGGCGCGCGCATGGGCGTCAGGATTGAGGTGGTCGATCTGGCGTATGACGGACTGCTGGACGCAGCCCGCGTCCGACAGGTGGACCTGATCGGCGGAGCACTGACCCGAACCGCTGAAAACGATGCGCTGGTTGATTTTTCCCGCGCTTATTATCGCGGCACGGGCCGGATCGTTGCGCTGGCGGAAACGGAGATCCGGGATCTGCATTCTTTGAAAAATCTGAGCGGAAGCCGAATTGGTGTGCAGGATGGGACGAACTTTGATCAATGGCTGCGTACGAATCTTGTGGCGTCCGGAATCATCCCGAGTGGGAATATCGTGACTTATCCGGCGATTGCCGATGCCATGGATGGATTGGAGAGAAACGAAACAGATTTTGTCCTGCTGGATCAATACACTTATGAGCGTTATTTCAGCAGCAGCGGGAAGTTCACGGTGGTGAACACTTTGGATATCTGTGAGGAGTTTGTGTTTGCCTCCTATTCAGGTTCCAGCCTGATCCCGGAGATTGACCGTCATCTTGAGGCGATGATTCTGGATGGAACAGCGCAGCGAATTGCCGAGGCCTATTTTACGAAAAGATACCAGATTAAGAATCCGCGGATGCCCGGTCCTTCTGTTTCGGAAGATTCGCAATTCTCAGACCAACAACCCGCTGATCCACAGTCGGATGCTCCGTGCATTAATGCCATGCGCTTTGCCGGCGATGTCACCATCCCGGACGGGTCGCAGATCACGGGAGGAACCAGTTTTACGAAAATCTGGCGGGTTTTTAATCTGGGGACCTGTACCTGGGATACGGATTACCGTTTCGTACGGAAGAATGGACCTTTGATCGGCGGCTATCCGCTGACGGAGCGTGTTTCGCCGGGGAATTTTTATGATTTTTCGGTGATGATGCTGGCGCCGACCGAACCGGGCGCCTATAAGAGTAACTGGCAACTTCAGACGCCCGAAGGGAGAAATTTCGGGCAAACCATTTGGGTTGACATTGAGGTCCCGGAGAAAAAAGACGGTTCCTGAATTTCCCTTTTTGCCGGTTATGGATCGAAAAGCGCTTACGCTGCCTGCTCTCGAAATTTTGAGGCAGCATTAAAAATAGCGTTGTGGCCGCTGGAATTGGGTAATGACGGAAAGCCCGAAGTGTTTTACAATCTTTAGAGAATGGAAACGCAACTGTATTTGCAGTTGATTCACAGGAAGGATTCAGGAGGATCTATGGAAAATTTGAACGACCTTGTACAATCAGGCAAAAACGGTTTTGAAAAACTGTTGGAAAAAATCCCCGGAATCGGTGGTTATCAGAAAAAGGAAGACCGCAGAGACACGGATAAGATTGTCCGGGAAGCGGTCGCGCAGCGCTTTGAAGAACAATGGAAGCGCATTTCCGCGATTCAGGTCGATTTACTGAAAACCGGCGGCTTGACTCATGTCGGCGATTTGGAATCAGCCGCGCTGAAAATCCGGCAATTTATTGATCGGGTGAAGACGGCTACTTACGGTTATGCCGGTTTACTGGACGCTGTCAAAGTGGATGAATCCGCGCTGGAGCAACTGTATGACTATGATTTGTATCTCTTTTCCCTGGCGGATTCGGTGAAAACCGCGGTTGACAAAGTGGAAAATGCCGTTGCCAGCGGAGAAGGTATTGAAGATGCGAATCGCAGCCTGATCCAAATTTCGCAGGAATGCATTGTCGCTTTTAACCGCCGTTCGGAAGTGGTTACCGGAACGGTAAATTCATAATTGACTGATATTTTACAAAAGCGATAGGAGAAATAACGAATGGCACGAATTTTTGATGTTGTTGAAAACCCTGTTGAGATGCAGGATGAAATCGTTCGCCGTTTCCCCGAAACGGGTGTGGCGGATCTGCGTTTTGGATCCCAGGTCATTGTGCGGGAATCCCAGAAGGCCATTTTTTTCCGCGATGGAAAAGCCCTCGATATTCTGGGCCCCGGCCGGCACACGATCTCGACCGCGAACTTTCCGCTGCTCACAGCCCTGCTCGGAACGGCGTTCAATAACCGTACGCCTTTTACGGCTGAAGTGTACTATGTTTCCATGCGTGAATTTGCGGACGTCAAATGGGGCACTTCACAGCCGATCATCGTGCAGAACGCCGGGGTTGGTCTCGGGATCAGCCTGCTGCAAGGGTTCGGCACCTACAGTTTCCAGGTCAGCGATCCGCAGCAGTTTGTGACCCAGATTGTCGGGGCTTCACAATCCTATTCGCTCTCTGCCATTGAAAACCGTCTGCGATCCATGCTTTTGTCCAAAATCCAGGATGTTTTGGGGACAACGACTGCCACTCAGAATGTTTTGCAGCTGATTGGGCTGACCGAGGAACTGAGTGCGGCTGTGAAGGCTAAAGCACAGGATGATTTTGCCGCCATCGGGCTGCTGCTGAAATCGTTCTACATTTCAAGCCTGAAACCGTCGGAAAAATCGGCGGAGGAACTGCGGGCCATGGGGATGCTTGATATGGGCACCTATACCCAATTGCAGGCGGCGGATGCGCTGCGCGATGCGGCTCAGAACCCGAGCGGCGGCGCCGGATTGACAGCCGGTATTGGCGCCGGTGTCGGGATCGGAAACATTTTCACACAGGCATTTTCCGGCAATCAGCAGCCGGCGGCTCCCGCGGCATCTGCGGAAACTGCGCCTGTTGCAGCGGCAGCTGCTGTCACCAGCGACGTGATGACTCCCGGTGAAGTGGCGCAACTGCTCAAAGTCTCGGAAGAAGATGTTCTGGCCGCCATCCAGGCGGGCGATCTCAAAGCGCGGAAAATTGGTTCGGCATATCGCATCAGCAAAGATGCCGTGGATGATTTTCTGAAAGGCTGATCAGGAACAGCGGTTCAAAAAATTGGCACAAACCGTTTTGATGGATCTCATTTTTCCGGTTTATGGAAAAATAAGGTCCATTGAAACGCGCCATGATTCAAAAGCGTAAATGTTTGGAGTGAGTGATACGAGATTGTCCCATAACCAAAATATTGAGCGGAGGAGTCCGACATGAAGCTTCACGAATATCAGTCGAAAGTGCTTTTTAAACAATATGGGATTCCGATTCCGGAAGGCCATATGACCTCAATGGCACGTGAAGCCAAGCAAATCGCAAAGGAGATCGGCGGCTCCGTTGTAGTCAAGGCCCAGGTATTGGTGGAAGGGCGTGGAATGGCCGGTGGTATACGGCTGGCAAGAACGCCGCAGGAGGCTGAGAAATTTGCTTCCGAAATATTGTCCGCCAAAATTAAGGGACTTCCGGTCCGTAATGTTCTGGTGGATGAAGCGCTTCTGCTTGAAAAAGAATATTTTCTGTTGATTACTTACGGACGGGAAACGCGGATGCCGCTCCTGATGATGTATGATTCGGGCACGATCTATATTGAGACGGCGGCGAACGCACTGTTTGATAACCTGGAACGGGTCTATATCAATCCATGGGCGGGCTTGCAGCGGTATCAGATTCGGC
>CALCQT010000098.1 GCA_937894825.1 uncultured Anaerolineaceae bacterium | reverse complement strand
GACAGCCGCAGTTTCAATGAAATAGGGACAAAAGACATGCTCTTTCACGACCCCGTTTGAAGCGCTTCGGTACCAGAGCCGCGCCTTCTGCCGGTTTGCCCTGGACAGCGTCAAAACTTCCAGCGTCTGCTGATAATGTGGGTCGTTCCGCTTCGTCTCGTCATCAAACGAATTCGCCGAGCTGCGCACAAAGCGGCTGATCTGCGGCGCCAGCGTTTCCAGCGCCAACCCCAGTTTTCGGAAAGCGGATGCGGTGTGCAGATTTTGGCGGTCGATGCAAGTGGAAAGCAGCCGGCCGGCCAAGTGAACCGAGAGCGCTTCATGCAGATTCAGATGAAGATTCACCAGATAGGACTCCCGATCGATAAAAAGTCTGCCATTATCCTCATAGATCGGAGCAGACATATCACACAAATTGCGCGACACCGTCGAACGATGCACCTGAATCCGGGCCGCAATTTGCGATTTTGTCAGCCCCTCCGGGTGATCCAGCAGCAACATTTCAATTTGTGTTAATCGAATTGACTTCTTCTCAGCTCGGGACATTTTTCTTCTCCTCTTCGATTATCCTGCACCAGTGTTGCAGGTAATGCACCAACCAGCGCACCTTCAAACTTATTGTGAATGGGTTCGGATCGCATCTTTCAATCTACAAAAGATGCCAGATAAATCCTAACACACAGGCTTCACGCCTGCATGTTTTTCAAAGATCGTTTCCACGACAAAGCAAGTCATTCAGCTCGCCCCGCCCCAATTACACGAAAACCTTCCCGTCTTGATCACAAAACACACTGCAAACGTCATATTTTTGCGCCCAATATTACAGAATTGTCGAAAACGCGATTTTAAAGTATGATCCTGTTTGATATAATGATTCTTAACCGAATCATCACAACAAAAACCGTGTAAAAATGGAGGGACCATGAAACAGTTTGGCAAGAGTGTCTTCGGACTTATCATCCTGATCCTGTTATTCGCCGGATTTACGGCTGTCTCAGCGCAAGGAACTGAAGAAACTTTCGACACAGAATTCTGGGATCGCGGCTGGGAAAAGTACACCATCGCCGGAAATCCGCAAGGCTTATATTACAACCTCGGGAAAAAGAGATTATCCTTCAATCTTCCCGTATATGAAACGTATGCATTCCTGATCAATCCCGAGATTACAGGCGAAGACGTAACCGTTGAAGCCACGTTTGAAAATATCCGATCCGCCTCCGCATCCTATTCAGTAGTTTGCCGGTTCACGGAAGACGGATGGTATGAATTCCGCACGACGGTTGCGGGAAAAGAGGCCGGGTCTTACAAAGTCCTCAAATATGATTCCTATCTGAAAGAACAGAATAAAGCCCCATACACCGTTCTTCATCCGGGGATGGATCGCTACAACACCTATGACATCAATTTGGGGATGAACAAGAAAAACACGCTCAAGATGATTTGCGAAGGCGAAACCATCCGCATCTTCATCAATGATAAAGAACAAACCCCTGTCAAATTTGCATACCTTTCCGACAGCGATTTTTCGGCAGGCGCCGTGGGCTTCGGTGCGCAATCCTACGGTGATGGAATTGTCGATATTGACGTCCTCAAATTCTCCACCACCGGGACACAAGTGAGCGAACCTGGCGAAAATGGCTTCCTCTTCCCGTTTATTAAGAATAACAAATAATCTTCGTCAATTACCATTGAACATAACAAAAAAAGCCGTCAGAATCCTGACGGCTTTTTTTGTTATGTTTTTCCTTCCGAATACGTATCCAAAGTCTCAATAAAGGAAATATTGATCAATACCCATGCGCTCTCAGATATATCGCATTTTTCTTTTCGTCAAGATCGCCAATACGATAG
>CALCQT010000097.1 GCA_937894825.1 uncultured Anaerolineaceae bacterium | reverse complement strand
ATTGTTGAAAATAATCAGATTGGCTTTGCCTAACTCCTTATAATAATTAATAATAAATGCTCTTGCTCCATTTTCATCTCTTATGTCATTATTAACTTTTTCAATAAATCCACCTTCGTGTAATGTTGCTAATAAATGATGGGCAGTCGTTTTAGGTATTCCCATTTTTTCACTAATAGCGGATAATGAGAGACGCGTTTCAGTATTGTTAAACAACCGAATAATATCTAACGCTTTCTTTACAGATGAAATTATCATGAATAATCTATTCTCTTTCTATATACTGCAATATATTTTAATTATAGGGCAGCAAATATCTTTTCACAATTCGCAAAAAATAGCATAAAACCTTTTCCCTTTTCCCCGAATAAAACAACAATATTGTTTTCAATCAAAGTTATTAGCTTACAATTATGGCCGAAAATCGTCAGAGGCTCACCCCAAAACAAGAAACTAAAAAACAGGATGACTTTCTTTATGTCGAAAAGAGCAAAATTCTTATCAAATTCAAAGCTTTTTAAGCGATTTAGACATTCTATCTAGCGCTTCTTCCAAAATAATCCGGGAAGTGCCAATATTTAGCCGAACAAATCTTTCAAACCCTGCACCAAACGTACTACCGGCGTTCAGTCCCACTTTCGCCTGATCCAAAAAAAATTCCTGTGGCATAGACAGAATCCCTGATTCAGAACAATCCAACCATGCTAAATATGTTGCCTCCATGCGAGTCATATGAATGCCAGGAAGGGCTTCATCACAATACGCTTCCAAAAAATCACGGTTGCCTTCAATGTATTTTTTCGCCTGGATATACCAATCCTGACATTCCGAATAGGCAGAACAAGAAGCTATTTGTCCCAATAAGTTTGCTCCATTACTCAGTCCTTTAAGCGCCTGAACAAATTGCTGACGCATTCTTTCATCCTCAATCACAGCCAATGAACAATTCAGCCCCGGAATATTAAAAGTTTTACTCGGAGAAATTAAGGTAACTGTCCTTCGAGATATCTCAGGAGATAAGGTAGCAATCGGAATATGATAATTTCCGCTAAAAATAATATCGCTATGGATCTCATCCGAACAAATGACCAAATCGTGCCGGATACAAATATCCGCTAACGCAGATAATTCGTCCCTTCTAAAAACACGTCCAACAGGATTGTGAGGATTGCACAACATGAAAAGCCTGGTATTAGACTTTATGCTGTTTTCAAACTCGTCAAAATCGATCTTATAGCTGTTACTCACTTTGTCAAAATACAGAGAACTGGTTTGTGCTTCCAGAAAATTGTTTCGCGGCGCATCATAGAAGGGCGGATAAACGGGCACCTGAAACAGTACGCCATCACCCGGTTTGCAGAAAGCCCTGCAAGAAAAGTTAAGGCCGGGCACTACGCCAGTCATCGGAATAATGGCGGCTTCGTCAACCACCCACTGATATTGAGTATAAAGAAAATTTTGGACAGCAAGGATCAACTCGTGATTGACCAACGTATATCCCAGAACCGGATGATTAAGCCGCTCCTGAATTCTTTTAAGAATGATTGGGTTAACAGAGAAATCGGTGTCCGCTACCCACAAGGGTAAGACATCAGGCGAAAATGATTCCCATTTTACCGATCTTGTACCACGTCGGTCAACAACTTCATCGAAATTAAATTGCATAGCCAATCCTTTTCTAAGCTCTTTTAAAAAGAGGTAATATTTTTATCATTTTGTTCACGAAGCCAGTCGCCAATCAGGTTTGCACTGACGACGACAAGCAAAATGGCGATGCCGGGAATAGCACTCAGCCACCACGAAGTCTGCATAAAGCTTCTGCCATCGGAAATCATCCCACCCCAACTTGGAGCAGGAGGACGGATTCCCATCCCTAAAAAGCTGAGACTTGCTTCTGCAATAATCATTTGAGCAAATTGGAAAGAAGCCATCGTGATAATCGAAGGGACTGTATTCGGTAAAATATGGCGGAAAAGCACCCGTTTGCTCGAGGCTCCAGTTGAAATCGCTGAAACCACATATTCAAGGTTTCGCATTGTCAATGCCTTCGAACGGGCAATTTTAGCAAATTGCACCCAACCGGATAGCCCTAACGTGATAATCACATTTACTGTACCCGAACCTAAAATTGCGATCACAGCAATGACGAGAACGATAAACGGGATAGAAAGCATCACATCACAGAGATAAGTCACAATATTATCAAACCAACCGCCAAAGAAACCGCTCATGAGGCCCAGCGCGACGCCCAAGACACAAGAGATTAACGTGGACGCAATTCCGACAAACATCGAGACACGAGCTCCGAAAACAAGCCGCGAAAAAATATCCCGTCCAAGCTGGTCCGTACCAAAAACATAATTCGGATCCGCAAGTGGAGGCTGCAACTTCACCTTTAAGTTGGATACGACCGGATCATGTTGCGTGAACACCGGCGCAAAGACGGCCAACAGCAATATAGCAGACAATAAAAAAATGCCCACTATACCGGTAAAATTTGAAAAAAATCCAGACAAAATTTTTCTATTCATAGGTTTTTTTACCATAGCAGATCACTATATGCTGCGATAGATTCTAAAATCTTTCCAATAGGAAACATGAGGATGCAAATAATTCGGCTCGAGAACCATGCCTTTTCGCTTCTCATCCAGCGTCAATCTTGTTCCGTGCATCCCGGGATGAATCGTGATGGTGTCAATTCCAAGGTATGGCTTATTCATCATTTCAAATGGAATGACAAAACTATTGTTGACTTGAATGGGTTCATGATCGATCCATAACCGATATCCGGATGCATCCCATTCTGTCCGAAAGTGAACCGGTCTGTCTGCCTCCGGAAGCGGTTCCTCCAGATAATGATTCCGGTCATTAGAAAAGGTCTTACCCAGCAGCTCGCTATATTTCATCTCAGAAACACAATAACAGTATTTACTCCGAAGAATTCCAATATGTGCCCGGGATCCCTGTTCGATCGTTCCGTCAAATTCTTCCAGCAATAAAACAGCTTCACGCGCAATATCCGGGGTCTTTACTATAAACTCCAGTCCGCCTTTTTCTAATCGTGGAAAATGAAGTTTTACCCAGCCATAATAGGTAGTAACTTTCAACCATTCATAACCGGAAGGTCTGAGAAACGTTTCCGAGATATGGTCATAGGGAAAACCATCCGATGGCGGCACTACCGGAATCCATTCATATTCGAAAGTATCTTTCTCCACCGTTTCATTCCCTAAAACATGTTCAAAGGATTTTAGCGAAAATTGAGAACCCAAGTCAAAAGGATCGATCACGATCTCGATCTTATGGATATCCTTCGCCGCGGTTTGAAAATCAGCCGGTACGCTTTCTGCAAATTTAGAGGATGAGAAATTCCAAGAACGCCGCTCGAAATCGAAATCCTTAAATACGAATTCCGTTTCGTCCGACTCCCGTGTACAATCGACAGCGCCAAATGTTTTATCAACGGAAGGCGTCCCATACGCATAGGTCATATAAATCGCTGTTTTCCGGCCATTGATCCATACCCAACCAGCGGCATCAATTTTGCATTCGATCACAATATTTCCGGACGAATCGGAGAAACGGATTGTGTAATCTCTCCCGATAACAACGCGAAAAATTAACTGAATCCGGTCTCTGAAGTCTTGAACGATCGGATTAAAAATCCGAGAACAATGAATCGGGCCATTGGAGGCATCCATTTCAAGAAAGCCGCGATGTCCGAACCGATATAAACCCGTATCACCGGAATCATCCCACAAATAATTTAGCTCAAAAAAATCACTTCTCATATTCCACCTGACTATCCTTGAACCGCATCCTAAAGATCGGCAATTTGAATCCGATAAACAGCGATCGCCTCAGTCCGAAGCGAAATAATGATATACAGATACCCATCCACAATTAAGGTGTGCGGATAACCAAATAAGGCATATTTGAACCAACCTCCTCTACTTTGGATATAGTCATCATCCGAAACCACATAGTGCTTCGTAAACGAATAAGAATCCTCCGAAATGGAAAGCACAAGCGGACGGCGTACTTTAGGAGGATTTACATCGGGCGTCCCTACATAATAGACCCTTCCATCCGGCAAATGCCCAAAATGAAATTTCGAGCCATTGTCAGAGAAATTCAACTCAGACGGGGAAGACCAGGTCGTCCCATCATCCACACTCTCAGTAAGCCAAAGTTTCCCGGAAAAATTCTTGCCGGTGCTGCGTAAAAGCATATGAAGCGTATGATCTGCTGTTTCATAAAATGAGCCTTCACAAAGCCCTACCGGCCAGTTCATTTTTCGTTTCACAGCCCAAAAACCTTCGGAATCATCTTTCAGCGCGGCGCCCATTGATTCAGGATAGATTCCGGTCATTTTCCAGCCGGAAAGACCGGTTGGATCATCCGTATACGGAAAACTGATATTCCCGGATATGATTAATCTGCCCGAAGATGTTCTCTGCGGCCCGTGATTGGGTACAATTGGCAGATTCATATCGACCGGTTTACTCCAAACCCACGGGGTTTCACGGTCACAGGTAATCGCTTTTAAAGCTGTCCGCAAATGCGTCTTCCGTCCACCACTTAATTCATCCTCATAGCTGACCGGGACAGAATACTCATATTGGCCGTAATAAGCGACCAAACGGCCGTCAAATTGGTGAAATCCAGCCGGCGTCAGAACCAGTTCGGACAATTCTCCATTTTGGGAGTCTATTAAAGGCGTCGGAGCATCCCAATGATAAAAATCGCTGCTTTTTGACCACATCACACGCTGCCCGGGAGCATCTTCATCGACCCATGCATTGGACCACATTGCACAAAATTCATTGTTGAAAAAAGTGATATGCGGATGATGAGAATAAGTCCAACCTTTTCCGGGTTTCCAGATAATTACCTTTTCGGCTTTAAGGGCAGAACACGTTTGGGAATAATTGATATTGTTTATTTTGCTTACCATAAATTCCTCTTCATAGTTTGTTGATTTCCATCAGGATTTTGAAAAGAATTTTGATTCCCCACCGCAAATTATTAATTGAAATACGTTCATCCGCACCGTGTGTCAAACTATTCCATACCTCAAACGGCAGATCCATTACGGAAGGGAAAAAGCCATAAGCAATGGAATTTATTTTTCGTAAATAACGGATATCGGTAGATCCACTGAGAACCCAAGGGACCAACTTTGCGCCGGGTAATTCTTCCGAATAAATTTTTTCGATCACTTTATATAAGTCCGTATCAAAAGGGGATTCACTCGCTTCCGTCTCCGAATCAAATTTAATTTCCAGTTCCGGAATTCCTGCAAGCCGTTCCCGTACTTTTGAAAAAATGGTCTCTTCTGAAACCCCGGGAAGTGTCCGAAGATTGCATGTGAGCGTAATATTCGCCGGATGGACGTGGGAAGATGCGCCGGAATCAACACCGGTCGGGACAATGGTTGTGAACATCGTCGTTTCCAGCCATTGGGCCAATGACGGACTGGCATGGCGGAGGCGCTCAAACCCGGACCAAAATGAGTCGGGGTCAAGGAGCGCATTCAAGGCAGCTTTCACCTCCGTTTCTTCGGTCTGAGCCAATATCTCAATCGTCTTCCGCGCGGATTCATTGAGATGAAAGTGTATGTAGGGATCAGAAAATGCTTCAAGCACCTTCCGCAGATGTTCCATGGCCGTTTCTTTAATCACTAACGAAGTATGACCTGTGGAGCCCTTAATCGTTATTGTGACCTTATACGAACCACGTTCGGAAGTGCCGACAGTGAAACACAGACCGTTGGTTGCGGGAACAGATCCGCCGCCGCCTTCGCCCAAAACATATTCCGACCGGATTTTTTCAGGATAATGATCAGCGATATACTTGAGCCCGAATCGGCCTCCCATCTCTTCGTCACAGCTGGCAAGGAATATCAAATCCCGATTCAGCCGGATTTGTTTCCGCTTTATCAGCAGCATTAGCATGGTATGCACAGTTACACGATATTTGCAATCCATTGCACCGCGTCCCCAGATAAAACCGTCAATAATTTCCGCTTGAAAGGGGTCAACCGACCAATTTTGGCCGCTGACCGGAACAACATCTAAATGCGAATTCAATAAAACAGGCTGTTTCATCCCCGTTCCAGGAATTCTTGCGATTACGTTTGCTCTGGACGGTGCGGTTGGAATAATTTCTGTTTCGATATGATTATTTTTAAGCAACGCATTCAGGAAAACCGCAGCCGGTTCTTCATCTCCGGGCGGATTCACAGTTTTAATCCTGATCAAAGATTGAAGCAAAGGCACTGCTTCGTCAATAATGGAATTGATTTCATCGTCTGAAAGCAAATTCTCATCTTGACAGGCAAAAGATGAAGATAAATTGGGATTAATCATAGGTGATCCGTGGATCCAGCAGACAGTAAATAACATCCACTAACAAATTAATGATGGCGACAAATATTGCCATAAAAAGAACTCCGGATTGAACTACCGGATAATCGCGATTGCTGACTGCCGTCACAATAAAACCGGCGAAACCAGGCCAGGCAAAAATCGACTCAACCATAACGGCGCCGCCAATTAAAGATGGCAATGACAACCCGATAATCGTGATCACCGGGATTGCGGCATTCTTTGCAATATGCTTATAAAAAACACCTTTCGGGGTCAATCCCTTGTATTGGGCAGTCCGAATATAATGTTCATGTTTGACTTCAATGATCGAAGAACGGGTAAATCTGGCAATACGCGCAGCAAAAAACAACCCTAAGGTAAAGGACGGAAGAATGATATGTTTAAAGCTTCCGTCGCCGGATGCTGGAAACCACTTCAGTTGAAGTGAAAAAATCATGATAAACATTATTCCGATCCAAAAAACAGGCGCACCCTGCCCGATCAAAACAAAGAGCATACTCAGTTTATCTATGAAAGAATCTCTTTTCAATGCGGAAACGACCCCAACGGGAACTCCGATCAAAACCGAAAAGAGCAGAGATGCAAAAGCTAATTTCAAAGTAGCTGGGATTCTTCTTGCGATCAGCCAAAATGCGGACTGATCATATCTCAGCGAATTTCCAAAATCTCCTCGCAAAATATCCAACAAAAAACGCCCATACTGAACGATCAATGGATCGTTAAACCCCATTCTCTCCCTGATTGCAGCCAAATCTTCCACAGAGGCATTTTGGCTGGCAAACAATGTTGCCGGATCGCCGGAAAGCCTCATCAAAAAGAAAATGATCGTAAGGATTCCCAAAATTGTGAAAGGAATTTGAATTAATCTTCGGACCAGATACCGTTTTGACATTTGCTTTACAACCTTACCTATAGAATTTGAGCCAAGCCATTCCGATGCAGGAGTATCCCGTTTTTTATGGGAATCACAACGTGCCATACTGGGGTCACACAAATGCGGCGCATGGATCCCATTTCGGGATACTCCGAGAAAAACAACTCAGAAAGCTATTTGTTATAGGAAACGTTAGTCAGGTCCATCGTATAATCGGAATTGATAACAAGCCCGCTTAACGCTTTTGCTGAAACATGAACACCCGGCACCTGCCACAGGAACAGACCGTAAGCATCGTCGTGAATTTTCTTTAGCGCTTCGCCCGCATAAACTTTTTTCAATTCAGGGTCAAATTCACTGGCCCATTTCGCCTGCAGTTCATCATATTCCGGATCACAATTACTCTGATTGGCAGTACCGCAAGTAAAATTAAACAGCGGGTTTTGGAGATTCATTGTCGGCGCATAATTCAAAGAGAGCGACCACATTTCAGACATATTTGCGTTGAAAAGCTTATCAAAAAAGACACCGCGTTCGTTAATTTCAATCACGACGTCAATTCCGATTGCCGCAAGCTGACCGGCAATAACTTCAGCCGCGTCTTTGTCTTTAGGCACAACACCGGAAGTTGTATCCAGATAAATCGTAAACCCATCCGGAAAGCCGGCTTCAGCCAACAGGGATTTTGCTTTTTCGACGTCATATTCATATGCGGGAATGGAAGCGTCAAAACCATTCGCATTGGAGCCAACCGGCTGCCCCTGAAGCGGCGATGTGTATCCATAGAACAATGCGTCTACAATTTCATCTTTGTCTACAGCATAATTGATTGCCTGACGTACGAGTTTATTTGACAGCGGCGTATCCAGGCCGGTGCGGAAAAAGTAGACAAAAGCCTGTCCCAGCGGTTTATCAATAACATTGAATCCTTTTTCAGCCAAACGTGTTGCCTGTTCAGGATCAACCACATACGCAACGTCAACTTCGCCGGATTCAACAGAAGTCACACGGGCAGTCGCGTCCGGCAAATGGAGTGCGCGAAGTTTCAGGACATTGGGCTTCTCTCCCCAATAATTCTCATTTCGTTCAAGGTTGATGAAATTATCCGCTTCGCCATCAACATAAACAAATGGGCCTGTCCCAACCGGAGCCAGCGCAAAGGCAGAACCGCCGCCCACTTCATTGAAATACTTTTCAGAATAACAGAAGACCAAAACCATCCGGCTTGGAAGATCAGCCATTGGTTCTTCCGTAACTACCTGAATCGTGTAGGGATCTACGATTAGCACATCAGTAATATTGGACATGTTACTCAACTGCTGGGAATTTTCGTCCAATCTTGTCTGGTCAATTGAGAACTTCGCAGATTCAGCATCAAAGACTTCCCCATTATGGAACGTGACCCCTTCACGGAGTTTCAGTTCCCAGACAGTAGGTTCAACCGCTTCCCATGAAACCGCCAAGCCCGGAATCGGATTTCCTTCGCTGTCGACACTGATCAGGCGATCAAAAACGAGCGAATAAACTGCCAATGCGGACAGTCCGCCATCGCGGATCGGATCCATGCTCAGCGGCAAATTGGTTAAACCGATAACCAATTCTTCAATAGGTTCGTTCGCTGCCGTTTGTGCGGAAACAGCATTAAACCCGGCCAATAAGGCCACAACAATACAAGTAAGTACAACAATTCTTCTTTTCATCAGCAAAACTCCTTATTCAATTAATATTTGAAATCAGTAATTTCTTTTTCCAATATTTCTTTTTCATGATTCGTTAACGAACTGATCGGAGCACGCGTATCGCCTAAATCAACGCCCATGATTTTCAAAGCGGCTTTGAAGCTCGGGATTCGGTCATGCAAAATTTTCCGCAAATTATTAATCCGAATCTGCCCTTCTCTGGCTTCTTCAAAACGTCCGTTCTGATAAGCATCCCATGTTTTTACAAAAAGTCCGGGGAAAACATTAGCATTCCCTGAAACCTGACCTGAGGATCCGATTGAGAGGCTCGCGACCATCAGCGCATCAACGCCGTTCATTACTGAGAACGCCTCTGGAGAATTCTGGATATATTCCTGGAACTGAATTAAATCAGGATGACTTAGTTTTATAGCCAAAATATTGGGCACCTTCTCAAGAATTCTTACAAACAACGCGGTACTCATAAAATGTTTTGCATTCCCGGGAAAAACATATAAAGAAAACGGGAAATCAGGAACAGCTTGTGTCACAGCAAGATAATAGTTGAATAGTTCTTCTTCACTATATCCAAAGAAAAAAGGCGTAATTGCCGAAGCGCCATCCGCACCGATCTTCTGTGCATGTTCGGTCAATTCAATCGATTCTTTCGTGGATAAACACCCTGAATGGATAAAAATCTTTGTTCGTTTGTCTGCAACAGAAACCGCAATCTCTGCCAATCTTCTTCGTTCGCCATTATTTAGAAGAACACTTTCTCCCGTAGAACCGCCAACAAGAATTCCATGAACGCCATCATGAATCAGCCTGTTAACCATTTCAGCAAAGACTTCTTCGCAGATAGCACCATCTTTTGTGAAAGGTGTCAGTATTGGACAAATAACACCATAAAACGGGTTTTCTTTAATCATTACGCCTCCAGAATCAATTTTTATAAAATTTGCGCTTAATACTAAAAATTACAAGTATTTATGCGACTGCAACCTTAATAATGACTTTTTTCACTTTGCCTTGATCGTTATTGCTGAGAATTTGGGGACCATGCAGATCATCCGGAAAATAAATCAAAACAAGATCTTCTGTATCGAGCAGATCCACATATGATGCTTTTGAAGCATCTATATCAATAAACCCGACGTCAGGGAATTTTCCGAAATCAGCATCCACTTCCGTATCATCGCGATGTTTCCATGCTAACCGTTCACTTCCTTGAACAATAAAATGCACATCAAGAAATTTTTGATGGTATTCCATATGAATTTTTTCTTCTGTCGGCCTTGTCGAAAATTCCTGGCAATTAATAATTAACTTATCTTCTTCAACAATTGTCTTCCCAACCGAAAAACCGGCTTTGTCGAAATTCTCTAAAATATCGATGCTTCTGAAAATCAATGCATTATTAGGGATCTGTTCTCGTATTTTTTTTAACGAACTGATGATCATTTTTCCTCTGAGAATATTATTTAGATTTGTTGTTTCAAACTAAAAAGATTTATGTTATAATTCGAAAATCATATTTCATATTATGAAATATGATTTTATATATTTTACTTTAGATACCAGTTTATTGTCAATAGGTAGAAATAAAGATCTCATATTTAGAAAAAAGTGCTGAGAATTTTGCAAAAATGAACAGGAGTAAATATGTTGAAATGTAATTCACCGTTTTTTCAGTCGATATTTTTTAAAATTCCGAGGAAAAAAGTCCGAGGAAATGCACAAAAGATGAATGGAAAGAGTGTGGTTTATGGCTGATCTGTTAACGGTAAAAGATCTGGAGACACAATTTGAAACGCGGGCAGGTATTATCCATGCCGTCAACCGCATAACTTTTTCTCTGAAAGAAGGAGAAACATTGGGAATCGTCGGTGAAAGCGGGTGCGGAAAAAGTGTATCCATGATGTCGATGCTTCACCTAATTCCGCAGCCTTCCGGAAAAGTTGTAGGGGGAGAAGCCCTTTTCAAAGGGCAGGATCTGATAAAAATGTCTGAAAACGAAATCAGGAAAATACGCGGATCAAAAATAAGTGTTGTGTTTCAGGATCCAATGACATCATTCAACCCTGTTCTTACAATCGGCGATCAGGTAGCCGAACCTTACCAAATTCACAACGGAGCAAATAAAAAAGAAGCGTTGGATCGGGCAATTAACTATATTGAAATGGTGGGAATCCCAAACGCACGAGAGCGGTTGAGATGCTATCCGCACGAGTTCTCCGGCGGTATGCGCCAGCGGATTATGATAGCGATGGGCCTGATCTGCGAACCACAGCTATTAATTGCAGATGAACCAACAACGGCATTGGATGTAACGATTCAAGCACAGATTGTCGATCTGGTGAAGCGATTGCGCGACGAATTATCTATGTCCATCATCTGGATTACACACGATTTAGGGATCATTGCAGGCTTGGCAGATCGTGTGAATGTTATGTATAGCGGTTCAATCGTCGAAACATCTCCCGTAAAAGATTTATTTAAAAATCCGCAGCATCCTTATACAATCGGACTCTTGGGAAGCCTTCCCAGGATGAACAAAAACAAAGACTGCCGTTTAGCCTCCATCGATGGACTGCCGCCCACGCTTCTGGAGAACCCGTGTTATTGTCCGTTTGAACCACGATGTCAATACGCAGTGGAAAAATGCAGAGCGGTCAATCCATCGTTAATGCAAGTTGAAGGAGATGGACATTTTGCCGCATGCTGGGTAAGTCCCAAAACAGGAAAGGAATACTAAATGGAAGAGAAAGCACTGCTAAAAGTTGTAAATTTATACAAGTATTTCCCGCTGAAAACAAATCTCCTTTTCTCCAAAAACAGCGCAGTTGTTCATGCTGTGGACGGCATTTCATTCGATATCTTCCCAGGTGAAACACTTGGCCTGGTCGGAGAATCCGGCTGTGGAAAATCAACTGCCGGGCGGACGATTTTGCAACTTTACCGCCCTACTTCCGGACATGTTTACTTTGATGGAACCGATCTGACCCAAGCAAGAGGGCAAAAATTACGGTTTATGCGCAAGAATATGCAAATGATCTTTCAAGATCCTTATGCGAGTCTTAATCCGCGCATGACGGTGAGAGAAATCATTGGTGAACCGATGGAGATTCATAAAACTTATGAAGGGACAGCACTAATTAAACGGGCACGGGAGCTATTGCAGTTAGTCGGATTAAATCCGGATTTTATCAATCGCTATCCGCACGAATTTTCCGGCGGTCAGCGACAGAGAATCGGGATTGCCCGCGCACTGGCAGTAGAGCCTAAGCTGATAATCTGTGATGAACCAATTTCGGCTTTGGACGTTTCCATTCAAGCGCAAGTCGTAAACCTGCTGGTCGATCTGCAAAAACAGATGGAATTGACCTATCTATTCATTGCGCACGACCTTTCCATGGTCCGTCATATCAGCGACCGGATTGCCGTAATGTATCTGGGGATTATCGTTGAAATAGCGGAACAGGATGAACTCTGCGAAAACCCACTTCATCCATATTCACAGGCGTTGCTATCCGCTGTTCCGTATCCGGACCCAGTTCTTGAGGAAAAAAGGAAGCGGATTATTTTGGAAGGTGAAATTCCGTCTCCAATTGTTCCCCCGTCAGGATGCCGTTTTCACACCCGCTGCAGCAAAGCTCAAAAAATCTGCTCAATCGAACGGCCGGAATTCCGTAAAATTTCTGACAAACATTTTGTAGCTTGTCATTTGGTTCGTAAAACCTGATCGATTTTCTGACTCTTACCAGAACAAAATCTCCCTTCATACAACAATTTTCTCATACACGCTACTGACAACAAAAAAATTATGGTTACAAAAAATAAGAGGAAAGGAAGCTAAACAGGGGATTTTCAAACAAACAAGTATAGCCACAGTTACTCCTACATATCAGCTTCCCTTTTTTAAAGAAAGCAAGGAAATCTGTATTTTTCTTACTTTCTTTAAAAAAGGGAAGCTGTGTTTTTTTATTCTCAACTCAGTATAGTGATTTTCATTTTTCAAGAATTTGGGGCAACACTTCTCAGCCACTGGCGCACACATGCGGCGAAAATTTCTTCCTGTTCAATCTGCAAATTATGTCCCGCACCATCGACAACCATAAAACTGGCTCTGCTATAATGGTCCAATAAATTCCAGGCGTCTTTATAGCCCACGCTGTCATCCTGTCTTCCCAGCAAAAACATTGCGGGAAAGTGATATTTTTCCTCACCGGCATCGACGTCAAAAGAAAAACCGTACCCCCGTGCCCGATATGCCATCAGGAAGTCATCGTCTGCACATTTTAATCCAGGCAATATTTCGCTCTGATACCGCTGCCAACCCCTTTACCCCAC
>CALCQT010000096.1 GCA_937894825.1 uncultured Anaerolineaceae bacterium | reverse complement strand
GGGGCTTATATCGGTAAAGTATTTCGCCGGTGCCGGCTTTGATCTGAATAACCGCACCCTGCAGGTTTCCGCGCGCCTGGTCCAAAAGATAGCGAACAACATTCAGCGGGGATTCACTGGTAGCGTCCAAAATCGCTTCATTGGTCCAGCCTTGCGGCGCACGCGGACACATCAGCACCAGATCGCCGGAATGAATCTCAGCTTGAAAAAATCGAACGATCTGACCCGGCTTTCCCAGTCCCGGAAAATTCTCATCATTAAAGTTTTCCACATGATCCGAGAACACAATCGTCGTATTGACCGGTCCGACATGACCAATCATGAGCGCTTTTCCGCGCAAAACTGCAATGTTCAGGAAAATATCCGGCATAATATTGCCGGGAAAATACTGTTCCAGTGTTTGGGTAATTTTCTTTACCGCGGCTGTAATCCCCATCGTAAACGAACCGCGTGCAAAAAAATAGCTGTCTGAAATTATTTTTCCCCAGTCCTCAAATTCCTGCGGAGAAACAGGCCGTTTTTCAGCGGTGATCAGCAGAATCAGCACGTCATTCAGTCTGGATTTTTCGGCTTTCCGGGGAGCGGGAAAAACCTGCAGACCAGGGAGTTCCCCCAGGTTCCGCCCATTACTCAAATTCATCGGAAGTACATTCAGATCAAACAAACCGCCACCATTCCACTAATTTTTTGCAAGCACTACTCATCATAACAACTGCAATTTTCGGGCCAGATGCGCCGTTTATTCATTGGCAGCCCAAATACCAATTATTTGATATTTGTATTTTTTTTATTACCGACACGCAAACTCACTTTAATAATTTATAGCTTTGATGCCGGTGTTATAATCATAGCTGGGAAAGAAGTTCTCCCACGGCTATGCCCAAACCGCTTATTAAGCTGATGACTTCTGCTTGTCGCAGAAGTCATCAGCTTTTTTGTTTTGGAAAGAAATATATAAATTTCTACTCGTCTATTGGCGAATCCAAATGACGAACAGGGACAAGTATCACGGAAAGGTCATATTCCATCAATCATCATATGAGCGATCCAACCAATAGCGGCTATAGATTTATTTTGGTTCGTCATAATGGTTTTTTGTATAACAAAAAATCATAATAAATAATAATTAAAAGGAGATAGCAGATATGTCAAAAATCAGTTTTGTAAAAGCCAGAGAAATACTGGATTCCCGAGGAAACCCGACGGTTGAAGTAGATATTGAACTCAACAATGGCATCATCGGGCGGGCAGCTGTACCATCCGGGGCCTCGACCGGCACGAGAGAGGCAGTAGAGCTTCGAGATGAAGATAAAAGCCGATTTCATGGGAAAGGTGTGCAAACTGTTGTGGATAACGTCACAAGAATCATTGCGCCTGAAATCACTGGATTTGACGTTCTGGAACAGCGAGAAATAGATCATTTGTTAATCACGCTGGATGGGACAAAGAACAAATCAAGGCTTGGTGCAAATGCGATTCTAGGTGTTTCTTTGGCAGCTGCCAAAGCAGCATCCACGTTCCTGAATCTCCCGCTATTTAAATATATTGGCGGCACAAATTCGTATGAGCTTCCTGTTCCCATGATGAATATACTGAACGGAGGTAAACATGCCGACAATACGGTTGACGTTCAGGAATTCATGATTATGCCAATTGGTGCGAACAATTTTGCATCCGCACTCAGAATGTGCGCCGAGGTTTATCAAACTTTGAAAACCGTTATAAAAGATAAAGGAATGAATACGACCGTAGGTGATGAGGGTGGTTTTGCCCCTGATCTCGCAACCAATGAAGACGCACTCAAACTGATTGTTGAGGCAATTGAAAAGTCAGGGTACAGGCCTGGCGAGGATATATCCATTGCCCTGGATCCCGCTGCTTCCGAATTCTATCTTGATGGCAAGTATGTCTTCCAAGGCGAAAAAGTAAGCCGCAGCAGTGAGGAAATGATTACACTTTATTCGGAATGGATCAGTAAATATCCGATTGTCTCACTGGAAGATGGCTTATCGGAGGATGATTGGGATGGTTGGGCTTCCCTGACGAAAAAATTAGGCGACAAATTACAGCTGGTAGGCGACGATATTTTTGTCACAAATCCTGAGATTTTTCAACAAGGTATCAGTAAGAAGATTGCAAACTCCATTTTGATCAAGTTAAACCAGATCGGGACGCTTTCCGAAACGCTTGACACAGTCCAGATGGCGTATAAGGCGGGTTATACGACTGTAATTTCCCACCGATCCGGAGAAACAGAGGATACTGCAATGGCAGACGTCGCAGTCGGGGTAAATGCCGGGCAGATAAAAAGCGGTGCACCCTGCCGAGGTGAGAGAATCGCAAAGTATAATCAGTTGGTGCGCATTGAGGAGATGCTAAGGGACATAGCGACTTTTAAGGGCAAAGAAGTTTTTTACAGCGTAAAAAGATGATTGAAATCAAAAATACAGCCGAGAGTCCGGTACCTCAGCGATCCTTAAATAATTAAAGAACAGGGAATGAAGCACTCTCACGGCAAAGCACAAAACCGCAAAGAGCTGGTGCCTTTTATGCAGAAGTCATCAGCTTTTTTTCTCTGAGAAAAGGAGTTAAATTGTTTTATAGTATTCTGTTTCCTACACGGGAACAATATGATGAACCGCGCCAAACCGATGTGCCGGTTTGTTTCAAAGACTTGAATCTGGACCAGGTATTCGCGCCGATTTTTAAAGCGAAAAAAGATTTTCCACTGGAACCTCTTTTCTATACACCGCTCAACAATTCCGAAGTTATCACCTATCGGCAAAACATTATGCATGAATTGGCAGATGAAAACCTGCGCGGATTATTTTCCGATTTTTCCGCATCCATTTATCGCATCAGACAATTCATGAATTCACTCCGTTCAGCTATGTCCTCCGAAGACCGCTGGAGTAATAATTATCTTGCACGGGGGAGAATGCTGGATTTTGCCGGACGCTACTGTCATACAATCACAACATTAATGGAAAAACTGAGCAAACAAACGTTTCATGCCGAAGGCCTCCTTCGCTTTAAGAATTATTTGGCAACATATTGCGCGTCAGATGCGTATCAAAGTCTCACCAGCCGGATAATACGGCTCCGTGACAACCTCTCAACCATCCAATACTGCATGATGATTGGTGATGGAACCGTCCGCGTCCGAAAATATGAAGGGCAGACTGACCAATCCAGCCGCATCATCGCAAGCTTTGAAAAATTCAGGCAGGGAGATGTGAAAGATTACCGGAAAAAACTTTCGGAAGATCCGTATGCCGATCACGTGGAAGCGGCCGTAATTAATTTGGTCGCAAATATTTATCCGGATATTTTCGATGACCTGAACCGCTTTTGCTCCAAGTATTTTCAATTTGATGATGAAACGATTTTCCGTTTTTCTCAGGAAATTCAGTTTTATCTTTCGTGGCACGATCTTATAGCGCCCCTCCGGAGCGCAGGCCTCCCCTTCTGTTACCCTAAACTATGTGACACACCCGACCATCTTTACAATTCCGACGGGTTTGACCTGGCGCTGGCATTGAGAGAAAAAGACAAAATTGTGGTTAATGATTTTGAATTAACCGCGCCCGAACGGGTCATCGTCGTCACGGGGCCAAACCAGGGCGGAAAAACCACCTTCGCCCGCTTTTTTGGCCAGGTTCATTATCTCACTTCACTGGGTGTGTGCGTGCCGGGACGAAAAGCCGCACTCTATCTATATGATAATCTCCTCACGCATTTTGGCCGTGAGGAAGACTTATCGACCTTAAATGGCAAATTACAGGATGACCTGGAACGCCTGCACACGCTCCTCAATCAGGCAACAAGCCGGAGCATCCTCGTCATCAATGAGATTTTTGCTTCCACAACCGTTTCAGACGCTTTATTGCTCGGCGGAAAAATGATGGACAAGCTTGCAACGCTGGGCGCACCGACAGTATTCGTGACTTTCCTGGATGAGTTAGCCCTTCACGGACCTGAAACGGTCAGCATGATGAGTGAAATTCGGGAGAATGATCCAACAGAACGCTCTTTTAAAATCATCCGTAAACCGCCGGATGGGCTTGCTTACGCCAATCATATCGCGAAAAAATATAGACTCACCTATAAAGAACTTGGCAGGAGGATAAGAGAATGAAGGCAAACCTGATGTTCCGGGAGAAGGATTTTGACCTGAACGCCGAGCCGCGTTTTGGGCAGGACGCGCTGATAGCCGATTTTGAGCTCAATCGAGTGCTCTTGAGCATGGCGCGGGAGGATCAGATGATCGAGACAGTTTGCACAGTCGCGCTCTGCTGTCCGCTGCGGGAAACGAATGAAATTCAATATAGGCAGGAAAACTTACGAGACGCACTGCGAAATCCTGAAGCGGTACGTCGGCTTTATGAAATCACGGTTGATACGGAAAAGAAAATAAAAAGCTCAATGCATTGGCTTTCTTCAATTTATTTGTCCAGCACTTTTTCAAGCGCGATTGAACTCTTGAAAATATACATCAGTATGCTAATGGAGCTACGCACCATTGCGGACAGAAAAATATCCGATTTTCAATCGGACGGATTCCGAACACTGCTTACCATGCTGCAACGGGAATTGAGTGATGACTATTTTGCAGAGATTAATTCACAATTGAAAGAACTGAAAGAAGGCAACAACACTTTGATCAGTGCCACAATTGGAAATTATTTGCAGGGAACGCATTATGTATTGCGTCGCAGAGAGCGCAAAGATACCTGGTGGCGCTGGCAGTTTGCTCCATCTTTTACCATTGCTCCCCGTGATGACGCGGGAGCCAAAGACCTCGCAAAACGTCGAGACCGCGCCATCAACGAAGTCGCCAACGCCCTGGCTCAGGCCGCAGAACATTTATCCGGCTTTTTCGACATGCTGCGGCGCGAATTGGCATTTTACGTGGGCTGCCTTAATCTGTCCGATACCCTGCAGGCGTTGGAGATGCCGATCTGCTTCCCGGATCTGCAACCGCTGCAAAGTTGCGATCGCTCCTGGCAGAATCTATATGACGTCAGTTTGGCGTTGATGAAAAATTCGGCGGTTGTCAGCAACAATCTGGAGACAACGAATAAGAGTTTATACATTGTCACCGGCGCGAACCAGGGAGGCAAATCGACCTTCCTGCGCAGTATCGGACAGGCGCAATTGATGGCACAATGCGGCATGTTCGTGGGCGCGGCCTGCTTTGCCGCGCCGCTCCGAAAGGAGGTGTTTTCCCATTTCAAAAAAGAAGAAGACAGCAGCATGAAAAGCGGCAAACTGGATGAAGAACTTTCCCGGATGAGTGAAATCGTCGATCATTTGGCAAGCGACACGATGATACTGTTCAACGAATCCTTTTCTTCCACCAACGAACGGGAAGGATCTGAAATTTTCCGCCAAATAACCCTGGCGCTGATCGAAAATAGAATTGAGATTTTTTCTGTAACGCATCTTTATGCATACGCAACCGCATTCCTGGAAAATAAACAAACACAATTTTTGCGTGCCGAACGTCTGGACACCGGTGAACGCACTTTTCAGATTGTGCCGGGTGAACCGCTGCAAACGGCTTTTGGTTCAGATTTGTATAAGAAAATATTTGAAAAAATTTAAGAGCAAAACCCTGCCGGACCCGGCAACAATTCAAAGTCTATAAATCCTCTTCGAATGCAACAAAATTGGATAGACAAAACTGGTGTATAATGAATTTCCCAAACAGTAATAAAATTATCGTGGATTCACGACGGAGACAACATGAATTTCGAAAAAATCCAGTTTCCACTAGAAGGAAACATTCATAGTCAGGTGCATTTTTCTGACCGTCAGCATGGCTATGCTTTTTCTTTTGCCAGCCCATATATGTACGAGCAACCGGCTGACCTCAAGCAAAAAAAAGCTTTTTTGCTTGGAGCATATAATCCTTTTAATCAGGATGCACAGGTTCCCGAGACAATTTATGCTTATTACCTCGTTCCCGAAAAAAAACTGCACCATCCGAATAAAAAACTGAATGCCAATCTGCAAACCGTACCGCTGCTGGATGGTGAAAACAACCCGATTGGTTCGCTTGATATCCTGTCACCGCACAGCCGATTTCTGAAGTTTGAGGGAAAAATTCCGAATATAATCCGCAACGCGGAGGGGAAGCCGGTTGGATTCTGTCATTACCAGCCCGAATTACGCAGAAAAACTGTTTATTCATTCCAACCCGCTTTTGATCAGCTCGAGAAAAAATACACCCCTGAGGACTTACGTCCGTTTGAAAATGACAGCATTATACGCCTGCACTTTACCTACGAGGTTGTTCGAAAAGAGAGCAGCGCAAAACAAAAACTTGAGTCACTTTTTTCAGCCGAGAAAAAGGCTGATTTAGTCAAGAACAGAATTAACATGCTGCAAAAACCGCAAAATGATCAACAGGCGCTTTTGTTCATCACCGCTCTTGTCGCATACTTCTGGGTAACACTGATCGACTTACCTTTAGCCGAAAACTAACCCCGCACACACCAGTCCGGTCACGAAACCGGATATTCACAAAACGAAAATTTTTTAAGCAAAACAACGTGTCTGAACAAAATCACATCATCCGCTGCGACATGACCGAAGGGAACATCATTCGGCAGTTGTTTATTTTTTCCTGGCCCTTATTAGTTGGGAACATTTTCCAGCAACTATACAACACGGTCGATTCAATCATTGTCGGGAATTATATCGGGAGTGACGCGCTCGCTGCCGTCGGTGTTTTTTCACCCATGAACAACCTGCTCATCGGGCTTTTCCTGGGTATCTCAACCGGCGCCACGGTCGTTGTTTCACAATGTTTCGGTGCAAAAGATATTCAAAAACTCAGCAAGGCCATTCATGTTTCCATCTGGCTAACCGCAGCCAATGCGATCGTCTTCACCATCCTCGGGCTGTTGATTTCAAAGTGGCTGCTGCAAATCACCGACACACCGGCGAATATTTTCGAAATGGCGCTGACCTATTCCCGCATCATGTTTCTTTGTATCCCCGGATTGTTTTTCTACAATATCCTGAGCGGTATTCTGCGCGGCATGGGAGACTCGGTCGCACCGCTGATCATCCTGATTGGCGCCAACATACTCAACGCAGTTTTTTTGTATCTTTTCGTCGTTCTGTTCGACCGCGGGATCAGCGGGGCAGCCTACGCGACCTTTTTGGCGCAGACACTTTCCGCAATCGTCACTTTGTTTTATCTGCTTTCTTCACAAAAGAAATATGACATCAACCTCAGAGGGCTGAAGCCGGATTGGGGAATTGGAAAATAAGTGATCCGGATCGGGTTGCCCGCCGGTCTGCAAACCGCGATTTTTTCCGTCGGTTTTTTACTGCAGCAAAACCTGATCAACAGTTTCGGGCCGGTTTTGATCGCTGCCTACACCATAGTCACACGAGTGGACCAGTTCGTCATGATGCCGATGAACTCCTTTGCAATCGCTATCACAACCTTTGTCGGACAAAACATCGGCGCGCACAAACTGCGCCGTACGGAAGACGGGATCATGCAATCGCTCATCCTGAGTCAGGCGACCACCATCGTCCTTGTGATCCTGCTTTTCACCTTCGGCGACAATGTCATGGCGTTATTTACAACAGACCTTGAAGTGGTGAGCAGCGGTCTGACGATCCTGCGGACGCTCAGTATCGGATATATTCTTGTCAATACATATGTCGTTCTCAGCGGCGCAGTCCGCGGTGCAGGCGAGTCACTCGCGCCGCTGATGGTCAGCTTTATCTGCAACGTAATTCTGCGGGTATCCGCCGCCTATTTGCTCGTCCGCCTGACGGGGAATTCCAGAATGATTTTTGTCTGTATTGCATCCGCGTGGACGCTGAGCAGTATATTTACCGTTGTTTACTACAAAAAAGTCTTTTGGCCCAGAAAATTCAGTGCGATCCACCGGGATGAACTTGCCTAATTGCGCTGGATTCCCAGGAATTTATTAAGCTGTTCTGAAACCCTTGGCACAAAGCCCCAATTATCCCGTTCCGTATCAACAAACCGGTTGATGAAATCAGCCACCTTTTTCCAATATTGCTCCGGAGCAACGTACATTCCATAGGCATGCGCTGCTTCCGGAATGACCAAAATATCCTTCACGCTGCTGGCCGCGTTATAAAGCTGCGTAACCATATCCAGCGGCACCATGGCATCCTTTCCGCCATGAATAAAGAGAATCGGCGTACTGCTTCTGGCAACGCTGTTAATGCAGGAAGCATCGCGATAAGAATACCCGGCTCTGATTTTGGTTACCAAACTACCGGCAAAATTCAATGGAAACCATGGAATTGAGTTTTTTGTAAAGTGATAATTCGCCAGATCGACCAAATTGCTATAGGCACTATCAGCAATAATACAACGAACATTGGAAGGAATCTCTTCGCCGGCAGCCATCAACGCGGCAGCAGCGCCGGTGGAAACGCCATAATAAACGATCTTCGCATCCGGGTTAAGTTCAAGAATCCGATAGGTCCATTTCAGAAGATCGTAGCGGTCCAACCACCCCAAGCCAAAGCTATCGCCACCGCTTTTGCCCGAGCCCCGGCATTCCGGCAATAAAACATTGAACCCTTCTGCATAAAACTCCTTGGCAACCGGGAACATTTCCGATGCCATTCCTGCGTACCCATGTAAAGCAACCAACCAAAGATCCGATTGTTTCTTCTGTCGGAAATAATAGCCATGAAGTGAAACACCATCAAAAGCCGTGACATGTTCCGACGTGAGTTCAGTTTTTTCCGCCCAGGGTAATGCGTCTTCGGCTACATCGGCCCGAAAGAACTGCCCCCGGATTTCAGAATCTTCTTTCATGGATAATGGTCTAAAAAAGAACTTTCTGTTCCGGTTAACCGTGTAATCATAGATAATGTTTCCGGCAAAACCAACAAATGCGGCCGCGGTCAGTGCTCCGACCGCGTAGGATTCCAATCTTTCGCGCGTTTCATTGTTCATCGTTAAGCCTATCCTGTTCTATATTCCTATTTACGATAGGTTATTACAGCACCACATAAAAAAGATTAATTCTTAATTTAATATCCGGCAGGACCCGTTTATGGAAATTTCCATATCCATTCGTCCTGATATTAGTATACCGTCAGCAAGGCCGAATATCAATATTTTCCCGATATTTCAGGATTCTATCAGGATTTCGCGTGTAATGAAAGCAGTTAAAAAAATGGTGGTCTGGACATTATAGATGAGGGGGTCACCCATAAGCCAGCCACCGCCGTTAATTAAAGCGTATAGAGAAGTAAAAGTCAAGGAGACGGGAAACATTTCAAATTAAATATACCTTTTCTGAATGAAGAGAAATTTCCGCTTCTGATTGGGTTCCGGCCGCTGGTCTCTGGTAAAATTAGCATCGCTTATCAAAAGCCGTTTTTTCTAAGGAACCGAACTTGTTTGAACTACTATTTTTAGGCACATCGGCTTCAGCGCCGTCCGTGCATCGCAACTTGCCGGCACTGCTGGTTAAACATGAGGACCGCCGCTTCCTGATCGACTGCGGTGAGGGTACACAACGCCAGATCCTGAAATCCGGCGCCGGATTCAAGGGATTGAATAAAATCCTGATCACGCATGGTCATTTGGATCATATTCTGGGTCTGGCGGGGCTGACAGCGACACTGATGCGCTGGGAAGATACGGATGGCATTGAGATTTACGGTGGAAAAGATGCCATGGTCCGTATTAATGACCTGATTTATTCGGTTGTTGTTCGAGGCAACAAGATGCCCTCTCCGATCCACCTCCGCACGCTTTCGCAGGGCGTTCTCTTTGATGAGGAGAAATTCACCGTAACGGCTATTCCTGTGATCCATCGCGGTACAGACTCGTATGGATTTATTTTTGAGGAGAAAGGGAAACGCCCTTTCCTGCCGGAAAAAGCTGCTGAACTGGCGATTCCCCCCGGTCCCTGGCGGCGTGATTTGGCGAATGGGAACCAGGTCATCTTACCGGACGGTCGGGAGATCATCCCGGATCAGGTCCTGGGAGATTTCAAACCCGGCAGTAAGCTGGCAGTCATTGGAGACACCGGTGAAACAGATTCATTGATTTCATACGTCCGGGATGCCGATGCGCTGGTCATTGAAGCAACCTATTTGGATGAAGAAGCCGATATGGCGGCAAGTTTCTCGCATTTGACCGCCAGACAATCCGCATTGCTGGCGCTGCAGGCTAATGTCAAACATCTTTACCTGACGCATATTTCACGCCGGCATCGCGAAAAAGAGATTCTCGCTGAGGCGCAAGCTGTCTTTCCAAACACCACGGTCGCGCGTGATCTGGCAGAGTTTACCGTCAAAAAAGTACAGGCGATGGAATAAAGTAGACTTCCTGACCAAAGATGATGAGGGTGTCAAAAGTAGGTTCCCGAAACAACATACGCATTGGGGGGGGAAATCCCGTCTGTACATGCAACTTGTAGGGGCGATCGTTAAACAACAGTAAGATGATGGATTTGTTGGACACCATCATCTTACTGTTGTTTATTTACACGACGACGCAGGACTTACTTACGCCACTGTTATTCCGTATAGATTTCAGCCGCTTTCGCCAGCACTTCTTCTGAGAAAGTGTACCCGATCGCGTCCGCAACCGTCTGATTCAGCACGACATCAACCTCTTCCAAGGATTCAACCGGCATGGTAGCGGGTTCAGCCTCACCTTTCAGCAGTCGGGCAGCCATCGCACCGGTCTGAACGCCAAGTTTGTAATAATCAATACCGATCGTCGCCAGACCGCCGGCCTCAACCATGGCCGGAGCGCCACAGAAGACCGGAAGCTTCTTTTCTTCCGCCACTTTGGCCAGATTCGGCATCGCCGAAGCGATCGTATTGTCCGTCGGGACATAGATCATGTCGACTTTTCCGGAAAGGGAAGAAGCGATCTGCTCAATATCATTGACCGATGTAATTGTTCCGGTTTCGACTTTCAGCCCGGCTTCTTCCGCCAATTTCGTCATTTGTTCAGCCTGAATTTCCGAATTTACTTCAGATGAAGTATAGATGACGCCCAGAGTTTTCGCTTCCGGGTACAATTCGATCATTAATGCCAGTTGCTGTGCGGCCGGCGCGGCGTCAGTTGTCCCGGTCACATTCGTGCCCGGCGCTTCATAGCTCTCAACCAATCTCGCGCCAACCAGATCTGTCACTGCCGTGACAATAATCGGAATTTCAGTGGTCGCAGAGGCCACAGCCTGCGCTGAAGGTGTCGCAATCGCCAGTATCAAATCAACCTTATTCTTAACGAAACGCTCGCTGATGGTCAACAGATTGGCTTGATCGCCCTGTGCGTTCTGGAAATCGATCGCGATATTTTCTCCATCGACATACCCTGCAGCGGCCAACCCATCAACAAAACCGTTGTAGGCTGCATCAAGCGAAGCATGCTCGACTAATTGGAGTGCTCCAATTTTAATCACTTCATTCTCCGCGGAAACGACGCCGGTCAGCGTGGCTAAAGCCATCACGGCAAGACACAAAATTAAGACGGTTGACTTTTTCATTAAATGACTCCTATGAATAGAATAAAAAAAACTCCTGTTTGTGCAGGAGTTTTTGTTTAACCCAATATGGAAACGAAACTAACGCTGCACCCGGAGCTGTCTCATAAAAAAGCTAAAAAAGAAAAAGGAGCAAGTCAGTTGTTTCATGATGGTAAAAATATATCACAAAGGGGAAAAAATTAGGAAATGAAATTGAGATACTTATGACAAACACCGGAAATTAAAAAAATGGGAGGGCCTGGTGACCCTCCTCGTGAGAACATAACCGAATAACAACAAGAACAGAATTATTTCGTGAATACAGTAGTGGCTGAATCCAAAATACTTTTCGGGAATTCAAATCCAATCGCATCCGCCGTGACCTGGTTCAAAACAATATCAACGTCCTTGAGAGATTCAACCGGAAGTGTTGCGGGTTCCGCTTCCCCGTTCAGAACGCTCGCGGCCATCGTACCGGTCTGGAAACCCAATTTATAGTAATCGATCCCAACTGTCGCCAGTGCGCCGCCTTCAACCATGCTCGGTTCACCGGCAATCACCGGAATTTTCTTTTCCTCCGAAACTTTGATCAGGTTCGGCATCGCCGAAGCAATCGTATTGTCCGTCGGCACGTAAATCACGTCCACTTTCGAAGCCAATGATGAAGCAACCTGTTCAATGTCATTGACGGATGTGATGGTTCCTCTTTCGACTTCAAGTCCCAGCGCTGTCGCCAATTCTTCGACCTGTGCAGCCTGAATTTCCGAGTTTACTTCAGATGAGGTATAAATGATACCCAAAGTCTTCGCTTCCGGGAAAAGTTCAATCAATAACTCAAGCTGCCGGTCGGACGGAGCAGCGTCGGTGGTTCCGGAAACATTGGTCCCAGGGAGTTCGTTGCTCTCGATTAACCGGGCGCCTACCAGATCGGTAACAGCCGTGACAAGGATCGGGATGTCGGATGTGGCCGAAGCGACTGCCTGTGCCGCCGGGGTCGCGATCGCCAGAATCAGATCCACTTTGTTCTTGACAAAACGATTGCTGATCGTCATCAAGTTTGCCTGATCACCCTGAGCATTCTGGAAATCAATCTGAATATTGACGCCATCTTCAAAGCCGGCTTCTTTCAAGCCGTCGACAAATCCGGCATAGGCGGCATCCAATGCACTATGTTCGACCAGTTGAAGTACACCGATCTGAATCGGGGCATCGTCAGCGAAAGCGGCGCCAAAAGTGATGGCAAGGACAAAAACGACAATTGATGATATGAGAACGACAGTTTTTTTCATGATGCGGCTCCTTAGAATATAAATAAAAAAACCTCCTGTTTGTGCAGGAGGTTTCGGATTACCAATCGTTTAAACCACGAATATCACTCTGCACCCGGAGCGTTTGTAGAATAGTAATAATAGGAATTTACGCAGATTATCTTCTTCATAATGAACAAAAGAATATCACACCTTCTAAAAAGAGAAAAGTTATTTTTTCAAAATTGATGACATCCTGATTTTTGACATACTGATCCTGCTATTTCGGATTTGATTTGCGCTGGGGCTCAACCATCCCAAGCGAATCAAACAGGTCGCCAAGATGTTTTTCACCGTCACGGTCAACCAACGCAATCACCTCATCATTGGCCATAAACGTGGTTTCGCCATGCGGAGGAACGACCTCTCCATCTCGGATGATAGCCGCGATCACCGCCCGCAGATCCAAATCTTTTAGCGCTTTGCCAATAATCGCTGCGGATTCCGGCACAACTTCTTTCACCAGCGAAAAGT
>CALCQT010000095.1 GCA_937894825.1 uncultured Anaerolineaceae bacterium | reverse complement strand
CGCGCGTTTTGCCCGTCCCGTCCAATCGCCAGAGAAAGTTGATCTTCCGGTACAACCACGGTAGCGGTTTTCCCGCCGCCCAAATAGACGCCGATCACTTTTGCCGGGCTGATGGCTTTGGAAATGAAGATCGAGGAATCAGGATTCCATTCGATCACATCAATCTTTTCGTCGTGCAGTTCCTTCACAATCGGCTGAATGCGCTTTCCCTGGATACCGACACAGGCCCCCACCGGATCAATCCCCTGCTGTGTGGCAGAGACGGCAATTTTCGCCCGCGCTCCAGGCTCGCGTGCGATCGAACGAACTTCAACAATGCCATGGAAAATTTCAGGCACGTCAATTTCCAACAGTCGGAATAAAAACTTCCGGTCGGTTCTGGACAACAAAATCTGCGGATTCCGGGCTGAATCTTTCACTTCCACGATCAAAGCCCGCACATGCTCATGCAGACGGAAGCGCTCGCCTTTAATCACATCTTTCCGCATCAGCGTACCTTCCGCCTTTTTGTCAAGCCCGATGGTGTATCCCTCATTGCTGATCGATTGCACCACACCGCTGACAATTTCACCAACTTTCTTCTCAAAAAATTCAACCTGATCCAACCGCTCCGCATCGCGCAGTCGCTGCTGGATGACCTGGCGGGCAGTTTGCGCGGCGACTCTGCCAAAATCTTTTGGCGTACTTTCCACCACGACCATGTCGCCGATCTCCGCATCCGGGTTCACCTTTCTGGCCTCTTCTAAGGGCACTTCGGTTCGATTATCGACAACATCATTTACGACCTCTTTCTCCGCGTAAATGATAAAACCCCCGCTTTCAGGGTCAAGTTTTGCTTCAACAAACTGGGCCGTTGAGGCCACAACCGCTTTCCGATATGCAGAAACCATGGCAGATTCCAGCGCCTTCACGACCACGTCGCGCGGCAGCTGTTTCTCGTCCATCATTTCATTAAAGGCCAGGACAAACTCGCTCTTCATTCCTGATCACATCTCCCAAAAATTCACTAATAAGCAGAGAAGTGGGGATATCCCCACTTCTCGTTGTTGATACAACTTCTGTGTGCCTCTATTTTAACATAGTTTCAATTGCGGTGCAAGATTCACCGCCTGCAGACAGTAAATATCTACAAAAAAACAACAAAAAAGGCCTCATTGAACAGCACAACAGCGAAAAATCGCATTCCTCCGGGCGACACCGATCGGAGCCCAATCCGTATATTAATTAGTGCACGATACAGATCCGGTTCATTTTCATTTTAACACACCGAACCGGCAAAGAGTATCATGCGCAAAAGAGGAGATTCACATGACAGAAAATATTACTCAACCCAAACGCCAAATTTTACGCTCAATTCTTTATACCGTTCTGATTTTGTTTTTTCCGATCGCCGCCGGCGTTGCGGCGGCGATCATGAAAACCGATGAGCAACAAACGATGCTGATCCAGGCGCTTTTCTTCGCGTTTGCCTTCGGGGTCGCAATTTTGATCAGTAAAAATGTTTTCGGGAATGTTTCCAGCGTTGGCTTAAAGGCGCCGAAAAGCCTCTACGCCGAACAGTCGCTATACTTTATTCCGCTGC
>CALCQT010000094.1 GCA_937894825.1 uncultured Anaerolineaceae bacterium | reverse complement strand
CGGCTGCTGCCGAACGAAGACCCCGAAGCGGGCGCCGAACTGGAACGCGCCTTCAAAAAACAGGGCATCAAAGTGAGAACCGGCGCCGCGCTGACGGCAGTGGAGCAAACCGGCAGCGGCATCGTTGCAAAGATCCGCACCGAAACGGGTGAAAGCGAGATCGAAGCCGAACAGATCCTGATCGCGATCGGGTTCCAGCCCAACACGCCCGGCCTCGGACTGGAAGCTGCCGGCGTCGCTACCCACGAACGCGGCTGGATTCTGACCGACGCTTACGGCAAAACGAACGTCCCGCATATTTATGCTATCGGCGACATCACCGGAAAAATCCTGCTGGCCCACGCCGCCTCGGCCATGGGCAGAACGGCCGCGGAGAGCATCGCCGGGTTGGAAACGCAGCCGCTGAACGTTGACCTGGTGCCGCACACCACCTTCAGTTTCCCGCAGGTTGCCTCCTTCGGGCTGACGGAAAGCATGGCCGCAGAGCGGGATATCCCGGTCCGGGTCGCGAAAGCCGGATTCATCGCGAACGGCAAAGCGCTCGGTATCGCCGAGAATGAGGGTTGGGCCAAAATAGTTTCTCATTCGGAAAGCGGCGTAGTTTTGGGCGCGACGCTGGTCGGGCCGGAAGTGAGTGAACTGTTACCGGAACTGACGCTGGCCGCCTCGAAAGACCTGACGCTCCGAGACCTGGCGAACAACATTCACGCCCACCCGACGCTCAACGAGATCATTTTTGACGCCGCCTTAGAGGGTATACAAAGTACGCGCCCGGCGGCATAGATGGAGTTTTCTATTTCACCGGCCAAGCCGGGGGACACAGCCGCGCTGGTGACGCTGCTCAATACGATCACCGAGGATCTGCATCGAAAGGACATTCAACAATGGGAGTACCCCTGGAATCCTGCCGTGATCGCTGCAGATATTGAGACGCATCGGGTCTGGCTGCTGCGCGACGGAAACAAAATCGTTGGCTCATACAGTTCAAAAATACAGGATTCAGCACCCTGGCTGCCCGAATCCTCCCAATCCGCAGCGCGGTTCTTCTATCTGTATCGGATCGCGCTGCGTCCGGAACTGCAGGGGCAGGGCATCGGCAAGCAGTTGATCGTACATGCGATTGAACAGGCCAATGAAGCAAAATTGCCGATTTATCTGGATTGCTGGGCCGGAAACGAGCCTCTGAAACGTTTCTACCATGGGAATGGCTTCCAATACATCGGCGATTTTCCGGAAGAAGATTATCAGATCAGCGTTTTCCACCTGCCTGCGCCGGATTTCCGCTTTTTGTAAATCCATGATAAAATTCTAGCGCTCGACGACATGTCAGGCATTGGGATATGGTGCAATGGCAGCACACCAGACTTTGAATCTGTGGATCTTGGTTCGAATCCAGGTATCCCAGCTACAGGTCACTTGCGCAAGAATTGCCAGTGAAACGAAAGAAAGAAAACGGCAACCGTGCAGCAGACCTTTTTAATGCGTAGCTTCACTCTGATAAAGACCAGGCCTTCGGGGTCGCTTTATTTTAAAGTGGAGGAACCGCTTCTCCGCCGTAAACCCTTCCGCTGTGCTCATCGGATCAGATCTGGCGCAGCGGGATTTTTCTGTTAAGAATTGGAAACCGCAAAACATGTTTTTGCCCACAACAAAAAGTGAGATCGATGCGCTTGGATGGGACCGCCTGGATGTGGTGCTGGTCAGCGGTGATTCCTATATCGACTCACCGCACATGGGTATCGCACTGATCGGACACATTCTGGCCAACGCCGGTTATCGCGTTGGCATCATCGCACAGCCCGACGTGAATGGACAAGACGACATCACTCGTCTGGGAGAACCCCGCCTCTTCTGGGGTGTCTCTGCCGGCGCAGTCGATTCCATGGTCGCAAATTACACCGCGGCAAAAAAGCCGCGCAGTAACGATGATTACACTCCCGGCGGACAAAACAACCGCCGTCCCGACCGGGCCACGCTGGTCTACACCAACCTGATCCGGCGCTGCTACAAAGGCACCGTCCCGATTGTCCTGGGCGGGATTGAGTCCAGCCTGCGGCGAATCTCCCATTATGATTACTGGAGCAACAAAATCCGTGGGTCGATTCTGTTCGACTCAAAAGCGGATTACCTGCTTTATGGAATGGCGGACCGTTCGGTCCTCCAACTGGCTGAAGCCTTTGATAAAGGAAAAGACCCAGCGTCCATCCGGGGCCTGGCATACAAAGCCACTTCCGTGCCGGATTCAGCACTCATATTGCCATCCGTCGCTGAAGTCAGCGCCGACAACCGCAAATTCATTGAGGCTTATAAGGTTTTTTATCAGAACAATGATCCCGTCACCGGCAGAATTCTGGCCCAACAACATGATACCCGTTATTTGATCCAAAATCCGCCGGCCAAACCATTGAGTCAGCCGGAACTGGACGAGATTTATGCGCTGCCTTTCGAGCGGGCGCAACATCCATATTACGAATCCCAGGGAAAAGTGAAAGCGCTGGAAACGATCCGCTTCTCCGTCACAACCCATCGCGGCTGTTATGGGGAGTGTAATTTCTGCGCGATCGCAGTTCATGAAGGACGAACGATTCAATCGCGCTCAGAAACGTCCATCCTGGATGAAATCAAAAAAATCACCACATTGCCGGATTTCAAGGGTTATATTACCGACCTGGGCGGTCCGACCGCCAATATGTACGGATTTGAATGCCAGAAGAAACGCACACAGGGGGCCTGTAAGGATAAACGCTGCATTTTCCCATCTGCCTGTATGATGCTCAGGATCGATCATCATCCGGTGATCAGCCTGCTGCAAAAAGCCCGTAAAATCCCGGGGGTCAAAAAGGTGTTTGTAGCCTCAGGCATCCGCTATGACATGATTCAGCACGATCCGGGCTCCGGAAAACAATATATTCAGGAACTCAGCGAGCATCATATATCCGGACAATTGAAGGTGGCGCCTGAACATGACAGCCCGAAAGTGCTGGCATTAATGGGGAAACCGGGCAAAGCATCGCTCCTGCGGTTCAAAGAGGATTTTGACCGGATCAACATCAAAAGCGGCCGGAAACAATTTCTAACCTACTACTTCATCGCGGCGCATCCGGGCTGTACTGTCAAGGACATGACGATGCTGAAAAACTTCTCCGAAAACAGCCTCCATTTGTCACCGGAACAGATCCAGGTCCTTACCCCCACACCCTCGACCTGGTCAACGCTGATGTATGCCACCGAAACAGATCCTTTCACAATGGAACATATCTTTGTTGAAAAAGATATGCAGTTAAAACAAAAACAAAAAGACATCCTGCTGAACAAGGGACAAGAGAGGCCATGGAAAAAACGCTCCTGATTTTCAACCGTTTCGCCGACAAAGGAAAAATAAAGAATTCACTGGAAGAAATTTTGCATTGTTTGATGCAGGCCGGGATCGAGGCCGAAGCCGTTATCACCGAATGTGTTGGTCACGCGATCGATCTGGCCGAGACGGCAGTGCGAGAGGGTTTCCAGAAAGTTCTGGTCGCGGGTGGTGACGGAACTGTCAACGAAGCAGTCAATGGCCTGGTTAAGGCTCAGAAGAACGGATATGGCTCCGCCAGCCTGGGGGTAATCCCCAATGGCCGCGGGAATGACTTCGTGTACGCGATGAAGATTCCGCGCAATCTGCAACAGGCGGTCGCAGTGATACAGGCAGACAAACGGATAAAAATTGATATCGGTTGTGCCGGAGACGGCGCCACCGAACGTTATTTTTGCAACGGCTCCGGGTTTGGCTTTGATTCAGCCATCAATTATTATGCGACACAATCCAGATTGAATGGGTTTCCGTCCTACCTGTTGGGACTGGTCAAGGCAATTCTTTTTGATCTTCATCACGTTCCGGCAAAAGTCACCTGGGATGAGGGAACCGTTGAAATGCCCATCCTTTTGCTCACCGCAATGAACGGACTGCGTGAAGGCGGCGGTTTTATCGTCGCGCCGAATTTTGACATCACGGACGGGAAACTGGACATCTGCATGGTTGGAGATAATCTGAAACTTCCCCGCCTGCTGCCGCTGATCCCGCTGATTATGAAGGGGCAGCTGAATCATCCGGATATACGGACCTTCAAAACCAGGAAGTTGGTAGTCGAGATCAGCGGCCCTGGCGTACAAAGCCAGGTGGACGGAGAGTCCATCTTTACCGCGGGCACCCGGTTCGTTTCCGAAATCTCACCCTGGAAAGTCGATCTGATCACAGAATACCAACCTATTGGTAAGGCATAAAACTACAAATCGAATCACAGATTCTTTACGCAACCGACAGATGAACTTCAAAAAACAGTACAGAAGAAGAACTGTCCGCGCTTTATGAACGCAACGATGGATTCCAGTTCAGCCACACGTTGGAAGAGCAAATCGGCGGGCAATTAATCGCCGGATTCACACTGACCGACCTCTACGAGGACCGGAACAACAGCGGCGCACTGGCCAAATTTACGCCGACCTATATTGCAACCCGCTCAGTAAAATAAGCAAAGAAGTCCCGCGCGAATATTTACCTCTGCGTTTTTTTTGAAAAGCCCCCGCCTATCACCTTTGAAGTGCAAAATACTCGAAACGAATTGTCACAGTTTTCTCGAGATTGGCCGCAAGGAAAGAGAACCTGCAGTATCGTTTAACTCTTTATATGAAAGGTTTTGATCAAATTTCAAGATTTTGTTTAATTTGACAAATGATTGTTAATACATGAGAATTATTCTATACATATAAATGGCCTTGTTGTTGGTAATCAATCAATTTGAAGGAGGAACACAATGAACAAAAAACTTGTATCCTGGATTCTCTCCCTGATCATCCTGGCGACGCTTGCAGCGCCGGTCCTGGCACAGGAAGAATCATCCACCCCGTTTGTTTTCGGCTCGTCGAATTTCAGTCAGAAATTTAGCCCATTCTTTTATCAGTCGGCATTTGATGGAGATATCGTCGACCTGGTTGCGCCGGAACTCCTGAAAAACGACCGTCTTGGCGCTGTTGTTTTTAACGGGATCGACGGAGAATTCCGTACAATGGGAAAGACTATACCTATTACGGGATCGCTGATTTCACTGTCAATTATGATGAAGCCTCCGATAAAACAACCTATACCGCCAAACTGCGCGAGGACATCGTCTTTTCTGATGGGGAACTCCTGACCGCAGACGACCTGATTTTCAGCTATTATGTTTACCTGGATCCGGCTTATGATGGATCCACCACACTCCGGACCTACGATATCGTTGGCTTGAAGGATTATTTGACCCAGACCACCAGCGATGTTTACGCAAAATATGAGACCATCGCGAATGACATCAAAGCCGCCGGCATTGATCACGCGTGGAGCGAAAGCGACGCCTGGACCAAGGAACAACAGGACGCTTATTGGCAGCTGGAAAAAGAGAACTGGCTGGCCGAAGTTCAAAAAATCGTCGATTATGTTTACACCAATTATCCCGGTTATGCCGAAGACACGCTCGGCCTGACCGCTGACGAAATCGGCGCCGATGAAGGGCTGAAAGTCGCCTTTGGTATGGCCATGTGGGGCTTCGGCGAAGCTGCGGATGGTGTGTTCACCACA
>CALCQT010000093.1 GCA_937894825.1 uncultured Anaerolineaceae bacterium | reverse complement strand
CGCGTAAGCCAGGTGAGCCGTTTGGTCGAGATCGACAGCCATCTGCTGGCCGCCCCGCAGGAACTCTCCGGCGGACAAAAACAGCGTGTTTCTCTGGCAGGGGTCTTGATTGATGATGTGGAAATCCTGTTGTTTGACGAACCGCTGGCGAATCTGGATCCCGCAACCGGACGTTACGCGATGGAAATGATTGACGATCTGGCCCGCGGAACCGGTGCGACGGTCATCATTATTGAGCACAGGATTGAGGATGTTTTATGGCGGCCGGGTGATCGGGTAATCCTGGTTGACGAAGGCCGAATTATCGAAGACACCACTTCCGATAAAATTCTGGCTGCCGGAATACTGCAGAAGTACGGCATCCGTGAACCGCTTTATGTGACCGCCCTATCCTATGCGGGAATCCAGCTGAACGACACAATGCGCCTGAGCCACCCCAGCCAGATTGATGCCTGCGCGATCAAAGAACCCTTGTCCTGCTGGTATCGCCAGGCGGTCAAGGAAAACCCCACGAAAGAACAGGATATTGTCCTGAGCGTTTCAGATATTTCTTTCTCCTATATCCCCGAACGGGAGGTGCTGCATCAGATCAGTTTTGACATTCGCAGGAATGAAATGACGGCGATCGTCGGAAAGAATGGCGCGGGAAAAAGCACCCTCAGCAAACTGATCTGTGGCTTTGAAAAACCAACCAGCGGCGAAATTCTGTTGGAAGGGGAAAAATTAACCGGAATATCCATCCGCGAACGGGCAGATAAAATCGGCTTTGTCATGCAGAACCCCAACCAGATGATCTCCCAGGTCATGATCCGGGACGAGGTCGGCTTCGCATTAAAACTCCGTGATGTCCCCAAGTCAGAAGTGGATGACAGGGTGAACGAAGTCCTTAAAACATGTGGGTTATATCCATTTCGAAACTGGCCGATATCAACGCTCTCGTATGGTCAGAAAAAGCGGGTGACCATTGCCGCGATCCTGGTGCAGAACCCGGAAATCATTATTTTGGATGAACCCACCGCCGGGCAGGATTTTCGCCACTATACAGAGATCATGGAATTCCTGCAATCCCTTCAGGAAAAAGGAATTACCATCCTGTTGATTTCTCATGACATGCATCTGATTCTGGAGTACACCAAGCGGGCCATCGTCATCGCGGACGGCAGGCTGATTGCGGACGACAGCCCGGCCCGCGTCTTGACCGATAAGACCATCATCAGACCGGCCAATCTGAAAGAAACCAGTCTGCTGACGCTGGCCAATAAAGCCGGAATTGAAAATCCATTTAATTTTGTAAACCATTTTATCGCCGTGGATCGGGAGGCTCGCCACAAGTTATGTCGTCCGTAAAAATGCTCTCTTATATCAAACGGGATACGCCGGTACATAATCTGTGCGGCATTACCAAACTGCTCGTATTTTTAGCCTGGACGGTCGTCTGCATGCTCAGTTATGATACGCGGGTATTGGCAGTCACGCTCTGCCTGAGCCTGATCATCTTCAAAATGGCACGCATCCACTGGGCAGAAGTCCGTTTTGTGGTTCTGTTTATCGGCTTCTTTTTACTGCTGAATGACATCGCCATCTATGTTTTTTCACCGGAAGAAGGCGTCAAAATCTACGGCAGCCGGCAGATCCTCTTTCAATTTTCCGACCACTATACCGT
>CALCQT010000092.1 GCA_937894825.1 uncultured Anaerolineaceae bacterium | reverse complement strand
GTCCATGAGATGACACAATCGCTCCCAATTCCTCAGGATCGGCGGATCGTGGATGAATCGACCGTGTGACAACGAAGGATTCAACGAAGGGAGCAATCTCACCAATCATCTCATCGCATTTTTTATCAGAGGACGCTCCAAACAGGCAAACAATCTTCCGAGTCCCATAATAGCGGTTCATCGTCAAAATCATTTTCCGCATCGAATCCATGTTATGAGCGCCATCAAGAACAATGAGCGGATTCTCATGAATTATTTCAAAGCGGCATGGCCAAAACGTCTCGCCGAGTCCGTTGATAATATCACAGTTTGCCAGGTTTCCTTCCAGCTCGCAAATCCTGGTTAAAGCCACATAGGCAGTCGCAGCATTCATTGTTTGATGGAAGCCGGCCAGAGGCAAATCAACGATCGCAGGGCTCCAGGCATTATTAGTTCCGCCTTCCAGCCACTGCGCCATTCCGTTTTGATTGCTTTTCTCCCAGATCGCAATTTTCTGTGAAAACGGCGTATCTGTCAGCGGGATCCAGCCATACTGCTCAACTGTGTCGATCCATTCTGCATTTCTCTCATCCGCAATTTGTTTCAACACAGTCCGTGCTTCTTCCGGCTGCGCTGCAACAACGACGGGCACATCCGATTTGATAATACCGCCTTTTTCTTTCGCAATCAATGGGATGCTATTTCCAAGAAATTGGGTATGATCCAACGAAATCGGAGTGATCACTGAGAGCAGCGGTTTCACGACATTTGTCGAATCAAGCCGGCCGCCCATACCGGTTTCAATCACAGCATAATCAACCTGCATCTGTCGAAAAAATTCAAACGCGATAGCAGTCATAACCTCAAAAGAACTGGGCGGATCTGAATTGTCGATCTGAGGCCGGATTTGATTCACCAGCGCAATCAGTTCGGGATCGGTGATCATGCTTCCGTTGATCTGAATCCGCTCATTGAATCGAATCAGATGCGGCGAGGTATAGAGACCGATCTTTAATCCTGAGGGTTGTAGTCCGGCGGCCAACATCGCGCAGACCGAACCTTTGCCCTTCGTTCCCGCAACGTGGACCGCAGTAAAGCTTTCCTGAGGGTTGCCCAATCTGGAAAGGAGCTTTTCCATTTTATCCAATGAAAAGGCATTTGCCGGAACGTTCCTGGCATGAGTCAGGCTGTAGTCAACAAATCCATAGATAAAATCCAACGCATCGTCAATCGTAAGAATTTCATTTTTCATATCCGCTAATTCTATCGCAGTGCACCCAAAAAGGAAGGCTGATATGGCCGATTTAAAGGGTTGGAATCATAAAACTTTTATTAGATTTTTTACATAGGGGAATAGTCAACCTACGGATTAGAAGACCGGAGCTCTACGCAGGAACAGCAGCACGTTTTAATCTTTTTGCTTCCTAGTGAAACGAGGAAAAAAAAAGAAAAGCCTCTATGTTATATGAGATAGAAGCTTTTCCGATTGGCAGTATTACGCTCAAATTTAAGGGGATTTTTTTACTGAAATGATTCAATTTGGACGATATCTTTTACGAAATCGGGATCTTTGTCAATCATATCAATCACCCGACTCGCGGAACGATTCGGGACATTCTTTCCCTGTTCCCACGCTTCAACGGTACGGACAGAAACCCCGATCACTGATCCAAATAAATATTGGGTTAGGTTCCTTCTGGTACGAATTCTCTTAATTGATTCAGCGTCATATGTTGGAACCGGTTTTACTTTATAGACAATTTTCCTTGCCTTTGATTTATTTCCCCGCTCATAGTCAATACAGTCCAGAATCCCTGTTTTAATTCCGTCGAAAACGCTTCTCTGTGTTTCCATTTTATACACCTTTTCCTTCTACAAGCTCTTTTTCTAATGCCTTTATCAGATCATGCAGTTCTTTTATTTCTGTCTTGGTTAAATTATCTTTTTCGTTTTTAGCATAAACGTAAAAAAAATAAATAGTATCAATAACTGCAAAATCGACATAAACTACTCTTGCGCCACCTCGTTTACCCCGACCAGGTAGCATAACTCTTATTTTTCGCAAGCCACCAGAACCCGGGATCTCATCACCTGATTTGGGGTTCTTGCACAAATTGCCACAGAGATCCAATAGATATTCATCATTCAGCCCAAGCTTTCGCCAAGCGTCATCAAATGATTTCGACATAATGAAAGCACGCTGATCAAAACACATAGTTAAATAATACTACGATCAAATCGTAGTTGTCAATCTGTCAGGGTTAGATAATGACCCTATTGCATTTGTATTGCCTGGAATATCCCGCACACTTACAAACGCCTTTTCCTCATTACATTGGGCTATTTCCTGCACGATCCCTTATTAAAAAAGTAACTGAAGTTTATCCAACGCGTTTGCCCAAACCTGCTCAAACCATTGGCGTGCAGCTTCCCATTGGTCAGAACCACCCCAACCAGTGTGGATCAAATGCAGCTCGGTACTTATATTGTTTACGGAGAAAAATACGACGGTCACATGCGTCAGCGGATCGGCCGTATTCATGAATTCAGCGAACTGCACCGGCCCTTTCCAATCAAAAGCCAGCAAGATCGGAAGAGCGTCGTGTAGGGAAAGAGTGTAG
>CALCQT010000091.1 GCA_937894825.1 uncultured Anaerolineaceae bacterium | reverse complement strand
ACATCCTGATGTAGCCGTCCTCTGTATCCCCCGTGGTTGTGCCCAGAAAAATGTAGACTATCTTTACAAAGTTGGAATCCACAATTTTTGGAACTTCAGCCATTACGATATTGCAATGCGCTATCCGGATGTTGTGGTGGAAAATGTTCATTTAAATGATAGCCTGATGACTCTCTGCTATCGAATGTCCAACTAAGCCTGTCCGATTTTTCATTAAAAAGGAGGAATCTCTATGTATTGGATTATTATTGGCGTTATCATTCTGATCCTGATTTTTTGGTTCGCAGGAACATACAACCGTCTCGTAAAATTAAATGTCCGAGTAGACAATGGCTGGAGCCAGGTCGATGTTCAACTAAAAAAGCGATTTGATCTGATCCCCAACCTGGTAGAAACCGTAAAAGGCTATGCCACTCACGAAAAAGGGACTTTGGAAGAAGTCGTAAAATGGCGTGCCGCTGCCGGCAGCGCCAAAAATCCACAGGAACTGATGGATGCAAACAATCAACTTTCCCATGCAATCGTTAATCTGTTTGCTACCGCAGAACAATATCCGGATCTCAAAGCAAACCAGAATTTTCTTTCCCTTCAAAAACAGCTCGAAGATATTGAAAGCAAGATTGCAATTTCACGCCAGTTCTATAATGATACGGTCATGCGCTATAACGAATTCACCATACAATTCCCCAGCAATTTGATCGCTTCCATTTTCCATTTTCATTCCCGTCCGTATTATGAAGTTTCAGATGAAGAGCGTGAAACACCGCAGGTGAAATTTTAACATGAAAATGAAAAGAAAATTTTCAAAAATTTCTCTTCTCAGCCTTTTACTCTTTAGTCTCATTTGTTCTTTGTTTTGGGGCAGCACGATTTCCGCCTCTGCAAGCAGCGGCAGCCAAACCGTTACGCAGATGACGATTGATGCGCAGGCACAATCAAATGGAGATCTTCTTGTCACAGAAAAGTGGGCGCTCAATGTAACAGAGCGCAGCAAAGCATATTCCAATTTTTACCGGACATTCGATATGGCCGGAAGCAATGGGATTTCTGCTGATTCAATCACGCTAAACAGTGTATTTGATGAGGATAGCGGGATTGAATACCGGAACATCGGTGACATTGATCCTGAAAATGTAACAGGGCCGCAAAACTCCTGCTATCTGCACAAATCGGGGAATCAGATTGAAGTTGGTTGGTTCGCCCCAAAATTTACTTCTGGCAACCGCACTTTCACATTTTCCTACACGATTCACAATGTAATGAACGTTTATCAGGATGTCGGAGAAATTTTTGACACATTTGTACCGGATAAATTTTCGTTTCCAATTACGAAACTGACCGGAACCATTCGACTGCCTCAGGCAGTTTCTGATCCGGATACCCAGATCCGCGCATGGCTTCACAGCACTGCCTCCGGTTCTTGGAAGGTCCTTCCAGACGGTACCGGAATCACATTTTCTCTGGAAAACATTCCAAAAGAGACGATGGTTGCCTTACGAATGCTTGCTCCTGCAACCCTGTTTTCAGAATCGCCAAAACAAATAAATGAAGCGAAAGAATCTGAAATTGCGGCAGAGGAACAAGCTTTAGTTGACAAAGCAATCGCGCACGAAGAAACGCAAAAGCGACTCGGATATATTGACTTGATTGGTGGTATTTTATTTTTAGTACTGGCAATCTTTTTGACGATTTATATTCGTAAAAAATACTTTACGCCTTATCAACTCAATTCTCCGGAATATTATCGAGAAATTTCAAAAGAAGCTTCTCCCGGCGGGATTGCCAAGCTGTTCTACTATTA
>CALCQT010000090.1 GCA_937894825.1 uncultured Anaerolineaceae bacterium | reverse complement strand
CTACACGACGCTCTTCCGATCTCGAAAGTCGTCAGCCGGCATGAAGCGGCTACAGGAGCATAAGCGAGATGAAACCGTCAGAAATCAGAATTTTATCGCCGAAAGAAATTCAGGCGAAATTGGCGGATCTGCGTCAGGAAAAGATGAATCTGCGCTTCCAGACCGTCTCCGGTGAGTTAACAGATTTCAGCCGTGTCAAAGAAGTTCGCCGGGATATTGCCCGCATGGAAACGATTCTGCGCGAGATGGAACTGAAAATTGAGCAGGAAGGTGAAGCATGAATTCACGCCGTCGTTTAATGGGCACTGTTACCAGTGACAAGATGGAGAAAACCGTCGTGGTCGAAATCCGGCGCACATTCCGTCACCCGTTGGTTGGGAAAGTTGTTCATGACGTCAAGCGGGTCAAAGCGCATGATGAGAACAACGAATGTAAAATCGGCGACAAGGTGATGATCGTTGAAAGCCGGCCGCTTTCCCGTCATAAGCGATGGGTGGTGGAGTCGATTATCAAGGCCGATGCGAAGCGGGAAATCCTTGCCGAAGTCACCGAAGAACTCGCGGCTGAAGGAATTGTGGCTGATGAAGAGATCGTGGAAGAACTCGCTGAAGAAATCGCGGGTGAAAGTGCTGAAGGAGCCGAAGCATGATTCAGAAAGAATCCAGACTTAAGGTTGCCGACAACACAGGCGCGAAGGAAATTCTTGTAATCCATATTATGGGCGGATCCGTTCGCCGCTATGGGTTCGTTGGCGATATCGTTGTGGGAACTGTGAAATCCGCCGCGCCGCACGGTTCGGTCAAGAAGAGCGATATTGTGAAAGCAGTCATTGTCCGCTGCTCAAAGGAATGGCGTCGTGAAGACGGATCATCCATTCGGTTTGATGACAATGCTGTCGTGATTTTGGATAGCAACGGCGCCGATCCCAAGGGGACGCGTATTTTTGGGCCTGTCGCGCGTGAGTTGCGCGAAAAAGGGTTTACCAAAATCGTGTCGCTGGCGCCTGAAGCGATCTGATCACAGGATAGATGGAGCGAAGAATGAAACAAAAAATTCGCAAGGGCGATACCGTCGAGGTTATCAGCGGGCGCTCAGAAGATAAGAAAAAACGCGGTGAGGTAATTCGGATGATTCCGACTGAAACCCGTCTGGTGGTTCAGGGTGTAAACATCCGCTCCCGTCATCGAGGTCAAACACAGGCCGGCCGCCGGCAGATTGACGCGGGGATCGTCAAATTTGAGGCGCCGATTCATCTTTCGAATGTGATGCTGGTTTGCCCGAAGTGCAATACCGCGACCCGTGTCGGATTCAGCCGCGAAGATGGAAAAGTCAGCCGGATCTGTAAAAAATGTAATGCGGATATTGACGCATAAATGGCAGGAGTCTGAACTATGAACCATATGAAAGAAAAATATATCAACGACGTCGTACCTGCCTTGAAGTCCTCCCTGGATTTGGAGAACCCGATGCAATATCCGAAGATGGAAAAAATCGTGATTAATATCGGTCTTGGCGAAGCGATGGATAACCCCAAAGCGCTGGACGCCGCGGTGGGTGATCTGACACAAATTACCGGACAGAAACCGGTGGTCACCAAAGCCCGGGTCAACATCGCCAACTTTAAGCTGCGTGAAGGACGTCAAATCGGCGCGAAAGTGACCTTGCGCGGGGAGAAGATGTGGGCCTTTTTTGACCGGGTCGTCAACATTGTGCTGCCGCGTGTTCGTGACTTCCGTGGTATTTCCGCTGAAGCGTTTGACGGACGGGGCAACTATACGCTCGGTCTGAAAGAACAGACCCTCTTCCCCGAAATCGATTATGAAAAAGTCGATAAAGTTCGCGGGATGGAAATCACAATCGTTACTACCGCACAGACGGACGATCAGGCTCGGGTGATGCTTGGCCTGCTCGGCATGCCTTTCAGGAAGGGTTGATATGGCAAAGAAATGCATGAAATATCGTGAACTTCGTCGGGAATATCCCACTCAGGTGCGCAACCGCTGCCGCTTGTGCGGCCGCCCGAACGGGTATATCCGCAGATTTGGGCTCTGCCGTATTTGTTTTCGCGAACTTGCGCTGAATGGGCAAATTCCGGGCGTTACGAAGTCATCCTGGTAATGGATATGGAGGAACAGAATAATGATTAATGATCCTATTGCCGATATGCTGACTAGAATTCGCAATGCCATGATGGCTGGACATGCCACCGTTGTGATGCCAAGTTCAAATATCAAAGTTGAAATTGCTCGCATCCTCAAAGAAGAAGGTTTTTTGGAATCTTACGAAGATGTTGAGGGCGAAAAGATTTCACAGCGTGTTTTACGCGTGAAGATTAAATATGCGGGTGAACGCCGTTCACGCCGTCCGGTTATCACCGGCCTGGTCCGGGTCAGTAAACCGGGACGACGGGTTTACACGCGGCGCAATGAAATCCCCTGGGTCTTATCCGGGTTGGGTATTTCAATTATGTCCACTCCGAAAGGTGTGATGACCGGGCAGCGCGCACGTCAGCTCAACGTTGGCGGCGAGATCCTCTGCAAGGTCTGGTAGGAAAGGAAGGCTGTAAGTGTCTCGTATTGGACGTTTACCCATCACCGTTCCGGCAAGCGTTAAGGTGGATATTAAGGGTTCCGAGGTTACTGTCAAGGGGCCGAAGGGTGAATTGAAACGATTGTTCTCGCCTTTCGTGAAAATTGTACAGGACGGCAACGTCATCAACCTGTCCCGCTCCTCCGAAGAAGCTTCGGTCCGGGCCCTCCATGGAACCAGCCGTGCGCTGCTGAACAATATGGTCGTCGGCGTTTCTGACGGCTTCTCGATCATTCTTGAAGTGGACGGTGTCGGTTACCGCGCTGAAATGAACGGGAAGAACCTGGTTCTTTATGTCGGTTACTCATCCCCGAAGGAAGTAGTTCCTGAAGAAGGGATCAGTTTTTCTGTTGACACAAAAACCCGTCAGATCACTGTCTCCGGATACAATCGCGAACGGGTTGGTCAGATAGCATCGGATATCCGCTCGATTCGTCCTCCCGAACCCTATAAAGGGAAAGGTGTTCACTATCTGGGCGAAAAGATCCGCCGCAAAGCCGGTAAAACCGGTAAAGCTAAGAAATAGGGGTGAAGTATGGCGAAATTTTCTCGGCGTGAGGCTCGTATTCGCCGCCATGCCCGTGTTCGCAAGAACCTGGCCGGAACAGCGGATTGCCCACGTTTGAATGTGTACCGCAGTCTTGACAGCATTTATGCGCAGGTCATTGACGATCAGGCCGGTTTAACCATTGTGTCTGCATCAAGCATCGACCGCGTGCTGCGGGCCGAATTAACTGGTAAAAATAAGACTGAACAGGCTAAATTGGTTGGTAAAGCCGTCGCTGAACGCGCTAAAGAAAAAGGTGTTACCGCCGTTGTCTTTGATCGTGGCGGATTCCGCTATATGGGGCGCGTTAAGGCGCTTGCGGATGCAGCTCGTGAAGCGGGCCTTGAGTTTTAGGCAAATTTAGAAAAGGACTAAAACCATGGAAAAATTGGAATATCAACCTGTAGAAGAACAACTGGACGAGCGCGTCATCGAAATCGCGCGCGTGGCGAAAGTTGTCAAAGGCGGCCGGCGCTTTCAGTTTCGTGTAACCGTTGTGGTTGGCGATAACAAAGGGACCGTCGGTATCGGTATCGGGAAAGCAAACGCGGTACCGGATGCGATGCGGAAAGCTTCTGAACGCGCCCGCAAAAACATGAGACAAGTAAATCTTTATAAAACCACGATTCCGCACGAAGTTATCGGACGGGTCGCCGGGGCGCGCGTTCTGCTGCGGCCGGCTTCCGAAGGTACCGGTGTTATTTCGGCGGGTGGTGTCCGTGCGGTGTTGGAAGTTGCCGGAATCAGCGACATTCTGACAAAATCTTTAGGCAGCGCCAATCTGCTCAATGTTGTGAAAGCGACGTTTGATGCTTTGGACCAACTGAAAAACGCTGCGGAAGAAGCTGTCCTGCGCGGAAAGAACCCCGATGAGCTACTCCCCTATTGGGATCGGAGGTAAGATGACTGAGAAAGCAGAATCGAAAAAATTGCAGCTTACGTATGTGAAGAGCGCGATTGGTTATTCGAAGCGACATAAGGAGACGATCCGGGCGCTGGGTTTTCGGCGCCTGAATCAGACTGTGGTGAAAGAGGATAATCCCTCCATCCGCGGTATGCTTCTGAACGTAAGTCATTTGGTAAAGATTGTAGAGTTGGTGGATTAAAATTATGAAACTGGATGAATTAAAACCAAATGAAGGCGCGAAGCGCTCTAAAAAACGGGTTGGCCGCGGGCCTTCTGCCGGCCAGGGTAAAACCGCCGGTAAAGGAACGAAAGGTCAGCACGCCCGCCAGGGTTTCGGCGGGGCACTGTACCGACAGGGTGGGAACCTGCCTTTTTACCGCAGACTCCCATTCATGCGCGGTGAAGGGTTCACGCCGCCGAATCAGGTCGTTTTCAACGAAGTGAGTTTGAGCGATCTGGAACGATTTGATAACACGATCGAAATCACTCCGGAAGTTTTTGCGGAAGCCAATCTGCTTCGAAAGAAGAGTAATCCGGTTGTGATTCTCGGAAACGGTGAAGTTGAGAAGGCCTACAAAGTCAAAGTGCACCGCATTACCAGAGGCGCGCGCGAAAAAATCGAAGCCGCCGGCGGCAGCGTTGAAATCATCGGCTAACTGCCGAAAGGGATTATTTTAAGGAGAACGAAAGTATGAAGCGATCCCCATGGCGTTATATTTGGAAGTCACATGACATCCGCAACAAACTGCTGCTGACTTTGGGAATCCTGGTAATCTATCGTCTGATTGCGAACATCCCCGTACCGGGATTTAATGCTGAAGTGATCAGCGCCTTAAATACCAGCACTTCGGCCGCGGGAAACCTGATCAGCATCCTCAACGTTCTGTCGGGCGGTACACTTTCATCCTTCTCCATTCTGGCTATGGGCGTCTATCCGTACATTACCGCGTCCATTATTCTTCAGCTCCTCGGGCCGATTATTCCGGCAATTGAGGAGCGGATGAAGAATGAT
>CALCQT010000089.1 GCA_937894825.1 uncultured Anaerolineaceae bacterium | reverse complement strand
GAAGCGGACGATATCCCTTTGACCTGCGAGTACCGCATTCACAACCCGGCGTTTGCGTTGATCTCTTTTGGCACCAACGATGGCTATAATCCCCCTTCCTTCAAGGAAAATCTGCGTGAGGTCATTGAGCTGACGCTGGCTCAGAGCCGGCTGCCGGTTTTGATGACCAAAGCGGATAATGTGGAAGGAAATTTTTCCATTAATCAGGATATCGCCGATTTGGCTGCGAAATACCAGCTGCCGCTGAATTTCTGGCCGGTGATCCAGGAGTTGCCGGGTCATGGGCTGGTCGAGGACGGCATTCACCTCACTTTTTACAGGAATGATTTTTCCGATCCGCGGGCCTTTGAGTACGCCTGGACTTACCGTAATTTGACGGCGCTGCAGGTGTTAGATGGGATGATGCAGGCGATTCTCGCGATTCAATGACAAAATTGGAAGGTATGGAATGAATCAAACGATTGAAATACTCACTGAGAAAATAAAGAATGACATTATCCGGCAACCGAAACGCAAACTCCAGGTTGACGAACCGCTGATCTCTTCCGGATTAATTGATTCTTTCAGTCTGGTCGATCTGGCGCTGGCCGTTGAGGAGATTTTTGGCGTTCGGATTGCGGATAATGAACTGAACGCCGATACATTTGACACGATCGAAGATCTGGCGGTACTGATCCGTTCCCGCAGCTAACTTTCTTCCGAGAAGCGGTCAATGTCAAAAGGCCGCAGCGGGACGCCGCCCGGGAAGTTATCCAGGAAAAATTGGATGGTTTCAGTCATGGGCGGGAAAACGCTTGCGAGCGGCACATTCCAGGTGGCGAAGAAACGGATTTCCGTCCGGCTTTCCTCATTGTTTCGCAGGACTCCTCTGGTTTGTGTCGGCAGGCAGGCAGCATAGACCGGTGTGATACGCGCACTGTCCTCGGCAATGTAATTTTGTTCTTTTCCGGAGAAAAGATTCAGGAAAACCGCTTTCTCAATGGTTACGCCGATCTGGTGAAACACAGTCCGGCGCAGACATTCGATGACGCGCTCACCGGGGTGGATCATGCCGCCCGGCAATTTCCAATATCCCGCTTCCGGGTCCTGAATCAGCAGCAGATTGCCCTGCGCGTCCGTCAGGTAGGTCAGCGCTGAAAACTCGACAATCGGAAAACTTCCGGTCACGCGATGCAGCGCTTTCTGATAGTCCCGCATCAGAAAAAGTACTCCCGTAACAGGCGGCTGCGGACAGGATGGCGCAGCTTACGCAGCGCTTTGGCCTCAATCTGCCGGACCCGTTCGCGCGTGATATCGAAAATTTTACTGACTTCCTCCAGCGTTCGTTCCTCACCGTCTTGCAAACCGAAGCGCAGCTCCAGCACCTGGCGTTCACGGTCTGTCAGGATGTCAAGCGTTTGCTGCACCTGATCGCGCAGCAGTTCTTTTGAAGCGGCGTCCATTGGTTCCAGCGCGTCTTCATCTTCTATGAAATCTCCCAGCTGACCGCTGTCTTCATCACCGACCGGCTGCTCAAGCGAGATCGGCTCCTCGGCGGACTGTAACAGTTTCTGCACTTTGGCCGTGGCGGCCTGGAGACGTTTCTGCAGATCCGGATCGAGCTCGGTCTGGTTTTTTCGGGCCTTTTTCAGTTCCGCGCTGTCCGCTGCGGACAAAAATTGGCTCTCAATCGCTAACTCTTCCAGCGTGGGGTTGCGGCCTAGTTTCTGAACCATGTTTCGTTGGGTTTTCATCAGTTTCGAGATGGCGTCGTACATGTGCGCCGGAATGCGGATCAGCCGTCCCTGTTCGGCAATGTAACGGCTGATGGCCTGCCGGATCCACCAGGTGGAGTAGGTGCTGAATTTGAAGCCCCGCCGCGGATCAAATTTTGTCACGGCTCGCAACAGCCCGATATTGCCTTCCTGGATCAGGTCCAGAAAAGAAATCCCTCTCCCCAAATAACGCTTTGCGATGCTGACGACCAGCCGCAGGTTCGCGCGCACCAGCACCTGCTGGGCTACTTCCGCCTGCATCTGAACTTTGTTGATCTGGGCCAGGATGTCAAACTGCGGGGGAATCAGTGCGATCAGATCCTGACTCGCCGGCATTTGATTCCCATTGGTTTTTGCAAGTTCGCTCAGCGCGTCCTGCATGGATTCCGGCAGCAGATAAAGATCCAGGAACACATCGTACAGTTTTTGTACTACCGTATCCCATTTTTGATCCTGTCCCCAGACGCCGTTGTCGAAGAAAGCGCGCAGATAGGAAGGCGTTTCGATTTTCCAGGTCCGGCTAAGCTGCTGTGCTTCAGCAGCCAGCAGGTGCAATTGGGGGAGGATCCCCTTCGGATCGTATGCTTTGAGGTCGGTTACGAAAACCTGCCAGGAATCGCTCAATTCTGTGCAGATATTCTCATAAATTTTCCGCACAAAGATCTCCTCCTGCGTGTTTTCCAGAAGATTTTCGAATTTATCAAGATGGCGATCGGCCTCGATGCAGGTTGCCAGGCGGAATTCACTGTCCGGGTCCAATAGATCAATCAGGCCGATTTCTTTCAGATATAAGCGCACCGGATCTTCATAAGATGCATCTCCGCTGAATAAATCGTCATCCGAAAAGAGGTCGGCTTCTTCAGAATCTTTTTCAGGGATGGCGATTATTTCAGAATCTTCATCCACCGGGGAGAGATTCGGAGATTGTTCTTCAATGGCGTCCTGGATGTCCTTTTGGGTAGTTTTTCTCATGATTTTTCCTGTATATATTTGGGACTGAGGCTTTTAAGCACATTTTCCAAATGATTTCTTTCCAAAATCAGGCGATCCAAAACCTGCCGGAACTCTGAAAGATTGGGATCCATTTCGATCACGCTGCCGCAAAGCGATGTAACGGGCCAGATCTTTGTCCAACTCGATCAGATTCACGGACCCCTGAAAATTGGGGTTTTCAATCCGTTTGAAGGTCTCGGCAACGGTATCCGGGACATGCTCGCGGATGAATTTTTTGGTGTTCAATTCGTCGTCCTGATTGATCCCCTTGAAATACCAATCCGCGATTTGCCGGATATCACTCTGGTCAAAATCATCCGGTTGCAGCGGCATCAGGTGAAAGCGGCGGAAAACCCGGTCAATGTTCGAGAATGATCCGGGCAGATCATAAAAATGATAGAGATACTGAAGAATTGTAATCTCTTTGCTGTAGAACCCCGCTTTGGGATCAAAGACCAGTTCGGAACCGGAATCCAGCCGGGGCTTTTCCGGGAAGGCTGCCCGTCTCTTTGACGCGGCTTTGGGCTGCGATTTCACGACCGGGCCGTATTGCAGCAGCGTCTCACTGATTTTGAGATGACGCGCCAATTGCTGCCGGTAGGTCTCCCGCTCAATCGGGTCCGGTACCTCAAAGATCAGCGGCAGGATCTGATCCGCGATCTCACTTTTTACCTTGCCGTCCTCCAGATCCCGCCCTTCGCTGACGGTTTCCATCATGTAAAGAACGATCGGCTTGGCCTGATCCAGGATGGCTTGCCATTCATCGGGATTGCGCAAAACAACCTCATCCGGGTCCATACCGGACGGGATCTTCGTGATCCGGATGTCGGTGTGCAATTTGTTCTCCTGCCGGATCAGGGCGCGGCCGTCGGTTCCGACGGTTTCAACCTCACCCTTCAGCGCGTCACGCATCATGTCGATGCCGCGGCGGGTGGCATTGTCGCCGGCAGCGTCCGCGTCCAGCGCCAGCACGATGCGGCGGGCCTGCCGTGCCAGCTGGCGGGCCTGAAATTCGCCCAGTGCCGTGCCCATGGGCGAGACGGTGTTGGTGAAGCCGGCCTGATGCAGGACGATCACATCCAGATATCCTTCGACAATAACGGCTTGATTCTTTTCACGGATGGCCTGCCGGGCATGATTCAGCCCAAACAGCGTTTTCCCTTTGTCGAACAGAATGGTCTGCGGTGAATTCAGGAATTTGGGCACGTCATTCGGGTTGAGAATGCGGGCGCCGAACGCGATCAGATTTCCCGTGGAATCGCAGATCGGGATCATGATCCGGTTGCGGAAGCGGTCGTAAATGCGCCCGTCCGGAATTGGATCGCCTTTTTCGTCGCGCTTTTCGCTGACCAGCCCGACAGTCGTGATTTCGTCGCGCGTGTATCCCTTGGCAAGCAGGTGCTGCAGCGTGGCCTCCCAGGATTCGGGGGCATACCCGAGACGGAATTTTTCCATGGTTGCGCGCGTGATGCCGCGTTTCTCAAGATATTGGTACGCGCTTCTTCCGGCCGGGTGCAGCAGCAGGTTGTTCTGGTAGAAAGCGGACGCTTCATCCATCAAGGCGTACAGCTGGGCGCGAGTTTCCTTTTCGGATTGATTTTCAGGCTTATAGTCTTCAAGCTCCACGCCGGCCCGTTTGGCCAATGTCTGAAGCGCCTGCTGAAAATCCAGGCCATCCCTTTTCATCAGGTAGCTGAAAATATCACCGCCCTCGGCGCATTGTCCAAAACAGCGCCAGGTGCCGGAATCAGGGAAGACCACGAAAGCCGGCGTGCGCGTGTTGCTGTGAAACGGGCAGAAGCCGATGTAGTTTTTCCCGGTTCTGCGCAGTTTTACCGTCTCGGATACGAGGTCGGTGATATTGATATTGTTCTTAATCTCGTCAATGGCTGCCATGATTTATTATCAATTGTAGTAGAAAGAACGGTTTTTGTGGCAATATCTACGACAAAAATCATATCTGGCCACGGATAGCGCAGTGCCGGTTATACAGGAGATTTGTATCTGTAGAGGAGGCTTGTTACAATTTTGAATTACCGGCTGCCGCTATGATGGCATGGCGAATCGGGATATAATCATCACGTGATTTGGAAACACACACCACAGATAAAAAGTAAGCGCCATGGCTGAAAAAACTGCGCAATCCTACCGAAAAGATATTATTTGGATTATCCTGATTGGGGTGTGCGTCAGGATTCTGTTCACGCTCTTTTTCCTCGGCAGTGGGTTTTCAATGAAAGATGCCCGGCAGGTCTATCCGGATTCGGCCACCTACATTGCTCCGGCTGATTCGATGTTGGAAACAGGCCGCTTTCTGAATATAGACGGCGCCCCTGAAATTCACCGCACACCGGGTTATCCGCTTTTTCTGGCATTCTGTAAGTTGATTTTGGGCGAAAACTGGACCCCGTTCACCATTATGCTGCAGCTTCTGCTGAACCTGATGGCCGTGTTGCTGGTGCATGCGGTGCTGCATGAAATCGGTGTCGGCCGGCGCGGGGTGTTTGGGGGCGCGATGCTGGCGGCGCTCAACCTTCATGATGTTTATTTCTGTTTCTTCATTCTTTCTGATATCCTTTTTCAGTTTCTGATCCTGGCGGCGTTCTTTTTGCTGCTGCGTTTTTTGAAGACGGCTCATTTTAGACCGTTGATCGGCGCTGCGCTGCTGTTTGCCATGGGAATGTTTGTCCGTCCGTCAGGGCTTTATCTGCCCGTCCTTCTGAGTTTGATTCTTTTCGGGCTGTTTCTTTTGAAACGGGACTGGCAGTGGGGGATGAAGCTTTCCGCTCTGTTTCTGTCCGTTAGCCTGGCTCCGGCCCTGCTGTGGTGTTACCGGAACGAATCGGTGAGCGGCTTTGCCGGGTTTTCGGCCACCCAATCTTCGAATTTGTACGCTTATCATTCGGCGGGTGTGCTGGCTTTTGTCAACGGGACCGACTTTTATCAGGAGCAGGAAGCCTTGGGACGAAATCCGGAATTGACGGCACTGCGGGACGGCATGACGCTTCAACAGGCAGAGACGATGCTGGCAAAGCAAATTCTGACGCAGCACCTGCCGGTATATGCGCTGCTGATGCTGGAAGGCGCCGGTTTGATCCTGCTGTATCCGGGAATTTTCGATGTTTTTCGG
>CALCQT010000088.1 GCA_937894825.1 uncultured Anaerolineaceae bacterium | reverse complement strand
ACGATCTGTGTCTCTTCCACGGTATAGGTATATGTTTTTTTCTCTGTCAGCAACACAATCTCATTCCCCGGCTTCAATTGATCCAGATACCGGAACACTTCCCCGAAAATGTCGTTGTGTCCGGAGAGTATCACATTCCCGACTTTACCCGGCTCCACACTGTATAAGTTTAATCCCACCCCATTTTTTAAGGATTCCCAATCATCTCCTTTGATTACAGGAGCATCCACATTAATGGCGGGGATCCGGATCCGTACGATTTGCTCGTTGAAATCAATTGCGGTCTGCGCAATCGTTACAGATTCTACCATATCCCTTAAATGCTCGGGGATTTCGCTTTCGTTAAAAGCGGCGGCGCCACTTTCGTTGGGCGGTGTGTGTCCGCTGGGCAGGACGACAGCCTGGATCAGGGGCGTTGGGGTCAAAGTTGGCATCACCATCGATTGCGCCGCTTCACGATTTAAATTTGTCAGGATTTGCGCCCCGGCAATGAACATCACGATGATGCCGATAACCGCGGCGATTTCAATCAAAAGGAGAATTTTGTCCAGCCGCCTTTTCGCCGGTGTGGCCACAACCTTTTTTCCTGCCTCGCCCGGCGCCCAGTGGAGTTCACGGTTGATGGGCGCGCTTTCTTCTTCGATGGCTCGCCCTGAGGCGCGATACGACAAAATTCTGGCTTCACGACCGCTGATCTTTTTCCGCATCAACCGGTAACGCAATTCATCTTCCGTCAGATCATCAGCAAATTTATTTTGACCCATACGCTAATTATAGTTGGCTTCCGTGTCTGGTGTAAATTTGAGCCCCGCTTTTCTGATCAATGCCGTGCGCGATTGTGCCTTGCGCTTCGCGCGGTACAACAGGAGCCCGATGGGCTCCCCTACATTTGTTCATCGTTTAATGGATTGTTTTTACTTTTGACACTCTGATTATCGTTGACCGGGCGGAAAAATTATCAATATTGCGCTTATATCGCTTTCTTCTTTCGGAAAACGATGGTTTTTGAGATGAAATAATTGAAGAAAAACATCATCAATTCGATGCCCATTTTGATGATGACGGCCGGAAAGGGGAAAATTTTCGAGCCAAAATCCAGCCCAACCCAAACAATGCTGCTGGAAAAAATCACCAAACCGATATATTTCAAAAAGGACTCATAACGATTCCCCTGTTCCCGGAAGACCATAGTCCGCAACAGTGAATAATTGATCAGGATGGAGAATATTCTGGAGAGGATCAATGATAAAAGATGCCCGATTCCCAGAGTCGTCAGAAGGAGGAACATGGAATTGTCCGCAATCACCCCGGTCAGAGAACTGAGCACGTAACGGAAAAACAGACTGAGTGAATAGAAAAGGATGCGAACCGGTCCAAAACTGTGGATCAGACCCTGACTGGACCATTTTCCCAGAAAAGACACACGGATGGAGATGTTTTCGTGATTACAGGCGCTCAGCCATGAAAGCGGGAAAAAGCGCGGCGGTTTTCCGCTTTTGACGAAAAAATTCAACGCTTTTATCGGGATAATCCACAGAAAGGGATTCGGTTCATCCAGACGCGTTCCGAAAATTTTTTTTGTGATCATCAGAATAAAAAACGGTTTATTGTGGATTGCTTCTTCCATTTCGATGACATGAAACGCTTCAGGCTCCAATGATGCGTTATACAGCCCCTGGACAATGTCCTGCGAAGACGCGGCGGCGTCATTCTGGTACACGAGCGCCTGATCAAAATCAATGCCGGATTTCTTCAGGCTGGTCAATGCTTCGTAAATTTGTTGGCTGATTTTGTTTTCGGGCGTAATGACAACGCGAACAGCTTCGGATTTTGGCGCTGCGGACTGCAGTTTGTCTGAGATGATGACGCAATAAGGGATGACGCCGGCACGATTCAGGGTCTCCAGTTCTTCCGATAAGAGCAGCTGCGGATTCAAATGAATCAGGATAAATGGGATTTGCTTAAAGAGTGCCGTTGGCTGCGTTGTTTTCATGAAAGGTTTTCCATAGCTCAATCGTCATCGAAGAATGCTTTGTTGGGGCCATAGCCCACAGGCAATAACCCTATTTTACTGGAAGATTGGTTATGGTAGAATCTCCAAAGAGGAAACGTGGATATTTTGAAACAGGTTTCGGGTGTCAAAAGTATTAAATGGTGCGCTCCCCTACAAAATCACTTATGTAAATGGGATTTCTTCTCCAAATGCGAGTGCCGTGTCCAAATTCTACTTTTGACACTCGAATTAGATAAAGAAGCGATTTTTTGTTTCTATGTGTTTTTCAGAAGGAGTTAAAAATGAAAATAGGCATTGTCGGCGCTGGGATCTGCGGATTAACAGCCGCATGGAATCTGAGCAAAGCCGGATATGAAGTTACCATATATGAAAGAGATCTGCAGCCGGGAGGGCTTGCCAGCGGTTTCAGACAGCCCGAATGGGACTATTCAGTGGAGAAGTTTTATCACCATTTTTTTACCTCGGATAAATCATTGCTGGCGTTAGTCAAAGACCTGGGGATGGAAGATCTGATTTCCATCAAGCGTCCCAAAAGCGTCATGTTCCACAGAGGAAAATTTTATCCGTTCGATTCAATCCCGGCGGCTATCCTGTATCCGGGGTTGGGATATGGCATTAACAAGATCCGATTTGGTTTTGTGGGTCTGTATTTGCGTCTCTTTAATCGCTGGCAGACGCTTGAGAAATATACTGCCAAAGAATGGATGATCAAATATGCCGGTGAAAGTGTGTACCGAACGATGTGGGAGCCAATGATGGTTGGGAAGTTTGGCGAACGTTATGCCGATCAGGTTAATATGGCCTGGTTGTGGGCACGGCTTTACTCACGAACAACCCAACTGGGGACATTTCGTGGGGGATTCCAGCACTTCTTCGATTTGTTTCAAGAACGGCTCGAAAAAGAAGGCGTCACTTTCCGGTTCGGCGCACAGGTCAACAATATCGCACAAAATCAAACGGGCGGCTGGCGAATCACTGCTGACGGGGAAGGAACGGATTTCGATAAAGTTCTGGTGACGACCTCGCCGCAATCCCTGCCGAAAATCGCGCCGGAAATTGGCGAACATTTTCTGGAAAAACTCAAAGAATTAAAAAGTTTAGGTGCGGTCGTATTGGTGCTTTCACTGAAACGGCCGGTCTCTCCGGACGGATATTACTGGTACAACCTTCCCAAGGATCAGGGTTTTCCATTTTTAGCGCTGGTAGAACATACGAATTTTGTTTCCTCTGAATATTTTAATGGGGAGACGATCATTTATGCCGGGGATTATCTTGAACCCGGACATGAGAATTTTTCGCTTTCTAAAGAAGCGTTGGTCCAAAAGCTGATTCCTGGTTTGCAGCGGATCAACCCGGAATTTCAGGAAGACTGGATTCTCGAAAGCTGGAAATTTTCAACGCCCTATGCACAGCCGATTCCTTTCGTGAACCATTCGCAGAATATTCCTCCTTTTACGGGACCGCTGCCCGGTTTTTATTTCGCTTCTATGAGTCAGGTTTATCCCTGGGACCGGGGAACAAACTACTCCGTCGAGTTGGCAAATCGTGTGTCAAGTGTAATTCAGTCATGAATTCCACAAATTCGGATTTCTCGGTTATGAAAGGGTCAAAGATTTTTTTAAATTTTTAAAACAAGGTTTTAAAAATTTTTGTTCTAACTGTTATGCGAAACGAACTGCGGTTGTTTTTATCGCTTGACAAGGCAGGCAGCGGGTATTTATTACGTCGTAATAAATACCCCTGTTTTTAAAAGACGAAAAAATATATCAAATGATGATTTTTTTAAGGTTGGAGAACCTTAAAAGGACCTAAATTTTAAAGTTCAAAATCCGGATCATTTCCATTTTCTTAATGCTAAAATACTGATTACCAAAACAGAAATGAAATCCAAGTGATGTCAAAATCTGGTTGGGACAGTAAAAAACGATCTAACCTGAGATTCGTGAAAACAAGTGGAAAAAGAATTGCTTTTCGAGACGAATGGGTCTCGAAGATAGGATTCTATTTCCACTTTTCTGACCTCAGTTGACGGAGAGTGTAGGAATACTATGGACGGGGATAGAAAAATTACAGCCGAAAAAGCATGGGAAGCGATCCTGGGACAGCTAAAAGTGTCTATGGATCGTCAGACTTATGCTACCCTGCTCGGGACGGCTCAATTCGATTCCCAGGTCGACGATACTTTTGTGATCCGGGTAGAAAACGCATTTACCCGTGATTGGCTTGAGCAGCGGATGACAGAAACGGTTGTGCGGCTCCTCTCGGGATTAATCGAGACTCCGCAACAGGTCCGTTTCATTGTCTCCGACAAGAGCACAGAGCAGAAATTCACAGAACCGGAAACGAACGGAGCAGCGATTCATTTCAGCACGTCCGTTCAGGGGAATACGATCAATCCCCGTTATACCTTCGATAATTTTGTGATCGGATCTTCCAACAACCTGGCCCATGCGGCTTGCCGGGCTGTGGCTGAGATCCCTTCCACGGCCTATAACCCGTTGTTTATTTATAGCGGCGCCGGGCTGGGAAAAACGCATCTGCTCCATGCGATCGGAAATGAAATCCTGCGTCGTAATGAAAAGAAAGTTCTTTATGTTTCATCGGAGGAGTTTACCAACGATTTTATTAATTCCATCCAGCGTCATGAGAACACTGCATTCCGTGAAAAATACAGGAACGCGGACGTCCTGTTAATGGACGATATTCAATTTATTATTGGCAAAGAGAGCACTCAGGAAGAATTTTTTCATACGTTTAATACGCTCTATCAGCAGGACAAGCAAATTGTCATAACATCGGACCGCTCGCCGAAAGCTATGTCGACCTTGGATGAAAGAATGCGTTCTCGATTTGAGTGGGGGCTTACAGTTGATATTCAAAATCCGGATGTGGAAACGCGCATTGCGATTTTGAATTCGAAAGCGGAACAGAGAAACAGGAAAGTTCCGCAGGATATTTTGGAGCTGATTGCGCGACAGATCCAAACCAACATCCGGGAATTAGAAGGGGCCTTGACCCGTGTTTTGGCAGTCTCGGATCTGTGTAATCGGGCGCTTGACCGCGATTTGGTCATGATGTCTCTGGCTGATATGGTTCCGCAACAAAACGAACCGCAGACGAAAGATATTGTTTCTGTGGTTGCGAGAGCTTTTGGCGTTGCGCCGGAAAAAATTATGAGTCGGGATCGGACAAAGCAGGTCGCGTTATCCAGACAGGTTGTGATGTATCTGATGCGGGAAGAGCAAAATGTTTCTCTGCCGCAGATCGGTCAGGCAATGGGGGGCAGGGACCATACGACGGTCATTCATGCCTGCGAGAAGGTTTCCGGTTTGCTGCAACGGGATCTCCATTTTCGCCGTCAATTGGATGAAGTTCGCGATCAATTGTATGGACTGCCACAGCATGCGCTTGTGGTCTGAGGAATAGCCGCTCCGAAAAAAGGAAAAAGCCGGCTGAGAATTCTATGAGAGGTCTGTCACCGTATACAAGTGACAGACCTCTTCTTTTTATTATGAAAACAGGCGCATCAGTAAGATTCGGATGTTCAAAGTACAATTAAAACGTTTCTATGAAGTATTTTTGTTTCTGACGTCCTTATCGTAAAAGGGACAAACTTTTTTGATTTCCGGGGAACTTTTTATATTTGATGTACGTAATAAGAATGACATTATAAAAAAAGAAATTACGAAGAAGTAAGTATAAAACTTGCACTATATCAAATAATCGGTGTTTTTTTTCACCGAAATAATATGAAAAGGAGGTATTTGTGAAAAAGAAAATCGTTTTATTGCTAATGCCGATGCTGGTGCTCTCACTTTTCATCGTTGGAACGGTTTCTGCTGATGGCTGGCAATGGCCAGGTCCGTCGGATAATACACAATGGTACTGGCCCAATAATCCCGGGCAGAAACCTGGAAATCCCTGGAACAACAATCCATGGAACAACAATCCATGGAACAACAATCATTGGAATACCGATTGCCAGAACCCGTGTTACGGCTATAACTGTAATCCTGGTCCTTCGCTGTGTGCGACATTCATCAGTGACGTAACGATCGCGGATGGGACGTATGTTGCGCCTGGCAGTTCTTTCACCAAAACATGGCGAATAAAAAACTCGGGAAACGTAACCTGGAATTCCGGTTACCGTCTGGTATTTTCCAGCGGGAATCAGATGTCAGCGCCGTCTTCAGTCGCATTGCCGTATAGCGTGAGTCCCGGCCAGACCGTGGATATCAGCGTCAATATGGTCGCGCCGACCTACAGCGGAACTTTCAGAGGAAACTGGATGATTCAAAGTGATACCGGATATCAGTTTGGCGTTGGCGCAGGATGTAAGGTTGCCGTTTGGGCTGAAATCACAACCCGGACACAATATCCGCAGTACCCGAATAACTGTAACTGTTATAACTGTTACTGTTACCCGCAGCCGTGTTCCGGGCAGGCCTGTTATCCACAGCAACCCGTTTATCCGCAACCAAACCCCTGGCCGAATTGGCCGTAGGGATGCTCTGCCGGGGCAGGATGCGTTATTTGTGCCCTGGAAATGAGACTGTAAATTAAAGGAAAAGAGCGTTTGCGGGAATGTTTCTGCAGGCGCTCTTTTGTTTTATCAGGTTGTCTTTTCTATTTTCAGCAATGTGGTAATTTTGATTCGTGTATCAAAAGTAGAATTCCGAAACGGTACTCCTATTGGGGAAAGAACATCCCTCTATACATGCGACTTGCAGGGGCGATCACCCTCCGTCAGGGTGCTTCGCGACGATCGCCTGTGTTCGCGAGACGCGAACATCCGATTTCTACCAGTATGTGGTGCTAGCATGATTCTTGCACACTTATTATTAGCACAGAAAGAGGATAGCTTTCGCCGGGACGGACCGTTTTCCTATGGACCATCCGGTATTTATTCGGCTTTTGGGCTGGCAGGAAAAAGGATTTTATCAGGAGGCTACGATGAATAAAAAATGGATGATCACAATAATTACCGCGGTTTTAATTTTTTCTTTCGGTGGCGTGGTCAGTGCGCAGGCGTCCGGTTCCGGCTGGGAGTCTCAAAATTATTGGGGAACCGATTCTTATTATACCGGCTGGAATTCCTGGGATAATAATTACGGATACGGGCAATATAATTACTGCCAACAGCCGAGTTACTCATACTCGTATTGTTACCCGAATCAATGGTATAGCTATAACCGGGCTGAATTTGTGCAGGACGTTACATTTTCAGACGGTGCGTATGTCAGCCCCGGGACATATTTCACGAAGACCTGGCGAATTCGTAACACGGGTGTCAATGCCTGGAATAGCGGATATAAGCTTGTCTTTGTCAGCGGGGACCGTCTTTCCGGTCCGAGCTCTGTTTCGATCCCTGGTTTTGTCGCTCCGGGCCAGACGGTTGATATCAGTGTCAGTCTGATCGCGCCGCAAACAGCCGGTACTTACCGTGGCAACTGGATGCTGCAAAGTCCGGAGGGAACGACTTTTGGCGTCGGGTTCAACGGGCAGGTTCCGGTCTGGGTCAATATCTCGACCTGGGTCAATAATTGTTATTATCCCGGAAGCAGCTCCTGCTCATGGGGCGGCAATACGACCGTCTATCCTCCGGGAACCGTGCAGCGCCCCGGCAGAAATCCTTATTGCAATAACAAAGCACGTTCGATCAATGATGTAACCATTAAAGATGGTGAGATTATCCCCGCGGGAACCTATTTCACCAAAACCTGGCGTATTAAAAACGGCGGCACCTGTGTTTCGGATCAAAACTATACCCTGATCTTCAGCGGTGGTGATTCGATGGGTGGCGCGCATTATGTCCATCTGCCGAAGAAAGTTTATCCCGGCGAGACGGTCGATGTCAGCATCGATCTGGTTGCTCCGGATAAGCCGGGTACCTACCGCGCGTATTATAAACTTCAGGACAATCTCGGTTATACTTTCGGATATGGCAGCTACGCCGATACCGCCTTCTGGACTGAAATCCAGGTTCAGGGACCGGCGACCGGCGCTGCCGCTGAAGAAAGCGGGTCTGTGACGAAATCAATTGAAGGCTCAGATGTCGGTACCGTCGAAATTGAGTCGATTGAAGAAAATGATACGCTTAACGAAAACGGAAAAAGTGAAGAATCTTCTTCTTTTCCGACCTAACCATTGCGTTTGAACCATATTCTGCGGCGTCGGGCCGGCCTATGGCCGATCCGATGCCGCGGCAAGGCAAACCCCTCATATAGAAGGTTAATAACGGTCTTTTGTGGTTTGATGTGATATTGACTGGCGGAACGCTGTTTCCCCGGTGATGACTTCCGCCGGACGCAAATGTTGTATTCATTTTTTCCTCCGAAATGTTGGTTCACAGTTCTCCTGTTATCCTTCTCCGGGAAACAGGAGAACAAATTCTTAAAGGTGAATTGACAAAGTAAATGCAACCTGAGCTTGGTGAAGACGAAGTACGCCGAA
>CALCQT010000087.1 GCA_937894825.1 uncultured Anaerolineaceae bacterium | reverse complement strand
CGTTTCGTATTACTACCGGGAATAATGTGTACTTCAATGTTGGGCAGCAACGAGATCAACTTATCCTCAAAATCCATTTTGAAAAGATTGTTAAGGGTCCGTTTATTTCTGCTTTTTCCAACGACGATGTTCGTTATACCGGAGAGTTTTGCGTAATCCGATACGGCAACGGCGATGTCCCGTCCGGTCAAGGTGACAATTTCGGCGCCAAGTTTCTCTGCCAGGTCCATGTTTGCGCGGATTGATTTTTGTTGTTCCTTACCGAGATATTCGCTTTCAATCCCCTCGACATAAAGCGCGACCCAATCCACGTGAAAAGCTTCCGCTGTGCGCGCTGCCCAGCGGATACACTTTGCCGATGAAGGAGAAGGACCAATACAGACCAACAGCCTGGTATTCGCCCGTTTCTCCAACATACGCCGTTCGTTTTGATTCTCATAACTGATTTTATCTGCCACGCAACGCAAAGCAATTTCGCGCAGCAGCCGCAAATTATCCCGGGTAAAAAAGTTCCGTATGGCAACTTCAGCGCGATCCGGGCGATAAATTTTTCCCGCCTCAAAACGGCGCAACAATTCTTCCGGTTCGACATCAACCAGTTTAATTTTATCGGCACGGTCAAAGATATAATCCGGTACCGTCTCTTTGACGCGGATTTTTGTTATATTCTCGACCACATCGTTCAGACTCTCCATGTGCTGAACATTGACCGTGGTATAAACATTGATCCCGGCATTGAGCAATTCTTCGATATCCTGGTATCGTTTTTTGTTGCGCCCACCCTCCGCGTTCGTGTGAGCAAGTTCATCAACAAGGATCAATTCCGGCTTACGTCGTAATGCCTCATCCAGATCGAATTCCTTCAATTCGATGTTTCTATATAAAATTGTCCTGGCTGGGAGCGTCGGCAGCCCATGCAAAAGCTCCAGAGTCTCCGGCCGGGTATGCGGTTCGATATACCCAACTAAAACATCCACACCGCTTTTATACTGCTCTTGCACATCATCCAGCATAGAATAGGTCTTTCCAACGCCGGCAGCATAACCAAAGAAAATCTTCAGGCGGCCGAAATGGTTTTCATTCTCCCCGGCTTGAAGATCACCTAAAATGGCATCGGGATCAGGTCTTTCGTCAAATTGATTCATATTACTCACCATCGCTATATCAGAAAAGCTCACAAATCATGACCGGTAACTATAATAAACCATCCAAAGCTAAATTAACTTTCAAGACATTTACAGCCGGTTCTCCAATAAATACAAGAAACCGCCCTTTGGTATAGGTTTGAATAATATTTCTTACCTCAGATTCTTTCATACCCCTGGCTTGCGAAATTCTGCCTACCTGATAGTCTGCAGCAGCCGGCGAAATATGCGGATCCACACCGCTGGCGGAAGCTGTGACCAAATCCATCGGGATCTCGGCCGTATTATCCGGATCGAACGAATGCCACCAATCAATGCGCGTTTGCACAAGTTCCGATTGTTCTGCACTTACCGGAGAAAGATTGCTTGTACCCAGTGGTCTGCCAATAAGATATTCGGAGCCCAAAAATTCCTGTGCAATTAATTCCGATCCATATTCTTTTTGCGTACCATCAGCGAATCGTACAGTTATCATACTGCCATTCGCCTGCCATGGGAAAATCAACTGCGCGATTCCTGTCACGATTGCCGTATAGAAAACCCCGCATAAGATCGTCATACCGACCAAACAAACAAGTGCGGGTTTTATTTGTTTCATAATTTTTATCATTGATTTCACCTTATACCAGAGAAAGGGCGGTCAAAATCACGTCAATTAGCTTGATTGCAGCAAAAGGCGCCGCAATTCCACCCAGGCCATAAAGCAGCAGGTGCTAATATATCAACCAAGCTATCCAATCCACGCTCTCTCACCAAGGTCATAAATCAGCAGGTTCTTCTGCAACAATTTCCCGGCAGGCAATTCAGTATATTTCACACCTTTAAGCGCCAATGGGATCAGCGCAACAATGATCAAGGCGTTATAAATAATTGCCGAGAGCACAGCACTTCTGGAACTGGTTAGTCCCATGAAATTTAAAGCAGCCAATTGCGGGTATATCCCAAAAAAGAGAACCGGGATAATAGCAAAGTACTTCGCCACGTCATTGGCCACACTGAAGGTCGTCAGGGAACCTCTGGTCATCAGAAGTTGTTTACCAATCCGTACGATGTCTATCAGTTTGGTGGGGTTGGAATCCAAATCCACCATATTACCGGCTTCTTTAGCCGCCTGCGTGCCTGTGTTCATCGCAACGGCAACATCCGCTTGTGCCAATGCAGGCGCATCATTCGTTCCATCGCCGGTCATGGCGACCAAATGCCCCTGGGCTTGATAATCCCGAATCAGCTTTAATTTGGCTTCCGGCGTTGCTTCGGCGAGAAAATCATCCACGCCCGCCTCTGCGGCAATTGCCGCGGCCGTCATAGGATTATCTCCGGTAATCATGATCGTCTTGATTCCCATCTTACGGAGATCTTCAAAACGCTCTTTCACACCTTTTTTTACAATATCCTTCAGGTATACGACACCCAACACCCGGTTGTTTTTTACAACGACAAGAGGTGTTCCTCCTTCCCCCGCAACACGCCGCACAATTTGTTCGCATTGCTCCGAATATTGGCCTTTGTTTTCCTGCACAAATGTTTTTACGGCATCTGCGGCGCCTTTGCGGACAACGTTTCCCTGGTAATCAATACCGCTCATTCTCGTTTTGGCCGTAAATGGAACAAAAGTCGCGTTAAGCTTGGAGAGTTCCCGTCCTCGGATACCAAATTTTTCCTTAGCCAGCACCACAATACTTCTCCCCTCGGCGGTTTCGTCCGCAAGAGAAGAAAGCTGGGCAGCATCCGCAAGCTCCAACTCAGTCACGCCATGAACAGGTAAAAACTCACTGGCCTGACGATTCCCTAAGGTTATCGTACCGGTCTTATCTAGCAGGAGCACATCCACATCGCCTGCCGCTTCAATCGCCCGCCCGCTCATCGCCAAAACATTCGCCTGATTCAAACGGCTCATGCCGGCGATTCCGATTGACGAAAGCAGCGCGCCGATGGTCGTTGGTGCGAGACAAACGAACAATGCAACCACGTTCGTGACGGAGATGGGCGAACCCGCTCCGGCCTGCCGGCTGGCGAACGACGAAAAAGGCAGCAGGGTAGCGGAGACCACCAGAAAAATGATGGTCAATGTCACCAGCAAGATTTGTAAAGCAATTTCATTCGGTGTTTTTTTTCGAGCAGCGCCTTCCACCATAGCGATCATTTTGTCAAGAAAGCTTTCACCCGCTTCCGCTGTCACTTCAATGATCAGCCAATCAGACACCAGTGTTGTCCCGCCGGTAACTGCGCTCCGGTCACCACCCGATTCGCGGATAACAGGCGCAGATTCACCGGTAATGGCACTCTCATCCACAGATGCCGCCCCATCAATCACTTCACCATCCATTGGAATTTGTTCACCCGCTTTGACGTATACAATATCGCCCTTTTTAAGCGTGTTGGACAAAACTTCGGTATAAACTTCCGTATCAGAAGCAGATTTGAGTTTCCTGGTTTTTACATCTTTTCTGGCCCCGCGTAAGCTGTCCGCTTGCGCCCGTCCACGCCCTTCGGCAATCGCTTCTGCGAAATTGGCAAACAGCACTGTAAACCACAGAACCAGCGCAATGACAAGCGTATATCCGCCGCTTTCATCCTTGAGTCCGGCAAAAGAAAGCACGTAAAGAACGGTGGTCAGAATTGCCCCGATATAAACCACAAACATCACCGGATTCTTTATCTGGATACGGGGCGCCAGTTTCACAAACGACTGCGTCAAAGCATCCGCAAAGATATTTTTATCAATATTTTTTTTAGCCATAACAGGTCCCACTCACTTTCCACTATCGTGTCGTAAAGAAATCGGCAATCGGCCCCAAGGCCAGCGCAGGAAGGAAACTGAGCGCACCAATAATGAGGATAATTCCGATTAATAGGCCGACGAACATTAAATTGCTATAATTAAATAAAATGATGTCCCCATAATGGCATCTTAAAAAGTTCTGCCTTCATTAACAGCAACGGTCTTCTTCTTCGCCATATTTCCGGCAAGGAAGACAGCAGCCGACATCGGGATAAAACGGACCAGTAACATGATAATCCCACCCAAAACATTTGTGAAAACCGTGTTGGCATTGAACCCGGCAAAGGCACTGCCATTGTTATTCGCCATTGAAGTAAAGGCATAAAGGATCTCCGAAAACCCGTGTGCTCCGGAATTGGTTAGCCACGATACAGCCTGAGGCATGACAACGGCCGCCGCGGTACCCAACAGCGTCAACAGCGGCGGAACCAGAACGATCAAACAAACCATTTTCATATCAAAGGGCTCAACCTTTTTACCCAGATACTCCGGTGTTCTTCCCACCATCAGCCCTGCAATAAATACCGTCAACAAGACAAAAGCCAACATACCGTAAAGTCCGCTGCCGACACCACCAAAGACAATTTCGCCAAGCTGCATTAAGAACAATGGAACCAACCCGCCAAGCGGTGTTAAACTGTCATGCATCGCATTGACACTACCGTTAGACGCTGCTGTGGTAACGACAGCCCATTGCGAAGACGCGCCAATTCCATGAATGATTTCTTTGCCCTCCATATTCCCGGAAGATGCGACACCTTCAAAAGACGGACCGAAAAGTTGTTCGCTCATAGTTGTTAAAATGAGCGCGGCAATAAAGAAAATCATCATCGTGATATATATTGCCCATCCCTGGCGTCCATCCTTTACCGCTTTTCCAAAAGTTACGCAAAGAGATGCCGGAATCAACAGGATAGACAATACTTCTATCAGATTCGAAAAAGGCGTAGGGTTCTCAAAAGGGAAAGCAGAATTCAAACCAAAAAAGCCTCCGCCATTTGTTCCAAGCTGTTTAATCGCAATCTGGCTTGCCGCAGGTCCTAAGGGAAGAATCTGCGCGGAGCCATTCTCTAACGTTGCAGACACGCGATAAGGACCGAAGGTTTGTACAACACCCTGGAATACCAAAGCTATGGCAATAACAAGGGACAATGGAATCAACACATACAGTGTTGTCCTCATCAGGTCCACCCAAAAGTTGCCGATCGTATTCTGTTGTTTCAGGATAAAACCTCGAATCAAAGCAAACAGCGCGGCAATCCCTGTCGCCGCCGAGACAAAATTCTGAACGGTAAGTCCCAGGAACTGTGTCAAATAAGACAGGGTTGATTCGCCCGAATAAGCCTGCCAGTTTGTGTTTGAAACGAAACTGGCAGCAGTATTAAACGCCAGATGCCAGGTAGGTCCCTTCAATCCTTCAGGATTAAACGGCAGAAAACCTTGCAACATCTGTAAAAGCCAGAGAAAAATCAACCCGGCCAGGCCAAACAGCAGAATCGCGAGCGTATATTCTTTTGCGTTCATTTCTTCTTCATCCCGAACGCCCATCAGCTTATAAAGGCCTTTTTCCACAGGAGTAAGCACTGGTGTCAAAAACACTTTTTTCCCGATCATCACATGGTAGACGTAGATGCCCAATGGAATGGACAGACCGACCAAAAGAACAACAAAAAAAAGATTCTGCCAAATAAAAATACTCATAAATCCTCACCGCGAAACAAAACATAAAGTAAATAAACCAGTAAAGCAAACCCAATCAAGCCCGCGATTATCAACACAATCCTCATAACAACAACTCCATTTTGTTTCCCTCAAAACACTGTTATTCAAAGACACCATTTGCTTCCGTCCAAAGCAACCTGCCCAAAAGGAAATAACATTCCCATGGCAAGCAAAATCAAGCCGGCGAATATCTCACGCCAGAGTCAATCCACAAAATATGACCGGATCGGGCAAAAAAAGAAACAGGCAGCATTACCCGCCCATTTCAATCTGATATAGAGAAGATGCATTCGCTTATATAAGATAAATCAACGCACGTCATTCATACGAAACAGTTTTCTTGGGTCTCTCAAGAGACTAAGAAGAAAAGCATCGTTTTCAAAAATATAAAGTTTCTTTTATTGATCAACTATAATTTTTTCCATTGAATCCCCTGAACGCACCCATGTCAGGAATATGAATTCCACCAGGTTATAAAGGCCCAAACAATCAGGATGATCAGAAGCATTCTTGCAGCAAGTTCAGTAAGATCCACAGAGCATCAGCCTCCTTTCCACATCCCATCGAGCCGTTTGTGGCTCAAACATCAAAATTCAGACGAAATCGCAAATCTTTTTCCGTCACAAATTTGTCACTTTTAACACCTGATTATTATATGGAAAAGGGAATTAATGAGGGATAAAGGATGTTTGACAAGATATAAAGAATTTATAAAGAAAAGATATTATAAGGAGGAAGGAAGAGGAAGGAAAGAGGAAGGAAAGAGGAAAGACATCTAATTTGACAACCAAATTAATCATGATCGGGTGGCCTGAAAAATGGTTTCGACTGTTCCTTAATCAGTGACTTCTTCAGCCATCCGGTAACCAACTCCCATTTCAGTGAGAATATAGCGAGGCTCTGCGGAATTCTCCTCGATTTTCTTGCGGATGTTGGCAATATTGACCCGAAGCGTCATGATGTCATTACCATAAGGTCCCCAAACTTCGCGGATAATGAAATCGTAGGTCAGCACTTTTCCCGCATGTTTTGACAAAGTCACCAGAATTTTATATTCAATCGGAGTCAAATGAACTTCCTGCCCGTTCATAAGCACCAGGCGTTTTTCATAATTCAGTTCCAAATTTCCGATCACCATTTTCTCGGCTGTCAATAAATCATCGGCAGCCTGACTGTGGCGGAGTTCTCTGCGGATCCTGGCCAGCAGCTCACCCGTGCCGAATGGCTTCGTAATATAGTCATCCGCACCCAGATCAAGCGCTTCGATTTTTTCACGTTCCATACCGCGTGCCGAAACAATCAGGATCGGTATTTTTGACCATTCACGAACGGCCTTCAAGACATTTATCCCGTCCATATCCGGCAAGCCCAAATCCAGCAGGATAACATCCGGGGAATGGGATGCCGTCAGCAGAATGGCTTCTTTCCCGCTGGTCGCATGCAGAACTTTATAATCGTTTGATTTAAGAATGGCAGACATAAACCCGGACACGGTCTGATCGTCTTCAACGACAAGGATCAGGGGTTGATTATTCACGACTGCTCTCCTTTCGGGTTATTCATCGGAAGTAAAAAGCGGAATGTGGCGCCTCCGGTTTCTGTATTATATGCTTCCATCTTCCCCTGATGAGCTTTAACGATTGTCATGCAGATCGACAGACCGATTCCCATCCCTCGATTTGAATCCGATCTTTTGGGAATATCAGGCAATTGACTGGTAAATAAATACGGCAGATCATCTTCCGGAATACCGGATCCTTGATCCGCCACTTCGAAAACCGCCCATTCTCTTTCCTGTACCGCTGTCAGTTTAATCTCACTATCACCGGACGAATGCTTGATGGCATTCTCAAGCAGATTAATCAACACCTGAGAAATCAACGTCCCATCCATTGGAACCGTTAACAAATCCGGCGTTACGTTGACCAGGATCTTCCGTTCGGGGAAGTGTTTTCGAATTCTGGACAATGCGACCCCGATGATTTCCTCCACAATTTCAGGCGTTTTGGTAACATTTGCAGTGCCTTGATTGATCCGTGTTACGGAGAGGAGATTTTCAACCATGCGCAAAAGCCACTGCGCGTCATCACGAATATTTTCGATCAGTTTTTTCCTCGTCGCCGGTTCGATTTGGCTGTCATTCTCTGTCATCACGGAGCTTGCGCCGAGAATCCCTGTCAGCGGCGTCCGCAAATCATGTGAAATCGCCCGCAGCAGGTTACTGCGGGTTATTTCTTTCTCAGACTCAACCAGAATCCGCTGTTGATCTTCCCAAAGTCTTTGTCTTTCGAGCGCCAGCGCAACCTGAGAGCTTACCAGTCGGAGAAACAAGCGATTTTCGTGACTGAGCTTCCCCTTCGCGCAAGAGAGTCCGATGACGGCGCCAATCCCCTGCGCCGAGCCAACCGGAAGATAAAATCCATGCGCACCGTGAAAAGTATCCGTCCCGCAGCCGGCTTCCTTTTGATTTCGGAAAACCCAATCCGCCACTTCCTTTTCGGCAGCGGCTTTAAAAACAGCCGTATCCTCACCATTTACCGTGTAGTAAAAGCCCTTTTCCTCCAGCCTGTCGGTTCCCGCCAGATAAAAAATGGTTGACCGTTCATAGATACCTGCGATCGATTCGCTCGCAAGCTGAACGATTTCCTGCAGGCTCCCCGCCGCCAGCAGCTTCTGATTGATCTCATACAGTTTCGTGGTACGCTGTTCCCGCTCAATCGCTTGATTCACCTGTGCTTTAATCCGGACCGTCAGCGCACTGGTCGTCAATGCCACCACCAGCATAATCAGAAACGTGACCGGATAACCAATCTCTTT